>JBFHKR010000036.1:0-21541 GCA_041595255.1 Chlorobiota bacterium | reverse complement strand
TTTAACTTCGTCGTTGATTTCATTTGGCTTGTAAGTGATGTGTATTAGATAATTTACATCTGCAGTTTGAAAAACGTTTGTATTAGAAAGAAGTAGTAAAACCAAACAAATAAAAATAGTTCCGATAACTGCAACTAGATAAAGACCTACACCCGAAGCCATACCTATACCAAGCGAGAAGAAGATAAATACTATATCTTGTACATCTCGGACGGCCGTTCTAAATCGAATAATAGACATAGCTCCTACTAACCCAAATGCTGTAGCCAAATTATTTCCAATCACTAATAAGACAAGTGAAGTAATAATAGTGAGTACTATAAGAGAACTTACAAAGGTTCTAGAATAGTTTGGTCCTTTGTATGTAACTCGGTAAACGATAGATATTAGTACACCACAAATAAAAGATATACTTAATGAGTATATTATCTCTAAAGCTGTTACTGGAAATAGTTCTATGTACTGAAATTCATTCATATTTATATCTGTTCCGCACGAAAATAAGCAAATCGTGACTGTTTTACTATGGATTTGTGACTATCTATACAAATAACATATTTGGATGCTGATTCTCTTTTCAACGACAAAGACTCTGACATATTCCTAACCCAACTTGGTAAAAAATCATCAAACTTAACTTCCAAGATAAAATAGTCTCTCATAGCAACTTTTATATCATCATCTACAAAAAGCTCATCAATATTCGGATATGCTACACTTCTGAGATTTTTATCAAATGTTATTCTAAGATTATTTTTAGTGGGATGAATCTCCGTATATGGTTCTCTATCATAAATGACATTCACTATAGGTCGTAAATTATAAGTCATTACTTGATAGAAAAACTTATTCAAATCATCATTATCGGTACTTATAGTTTTTTCATTTATCATTTTTAGCGAGTCATAATAATTAGTCGAATATCTATTTTTCATACCAGGTTCTTCAAACTTTCGCTTGATTTCAAAAAAAACTATTGAGTTTGGATTATAATCATAACCTCTTAGACGAACTTTTTTCCTATGCTTCAGCCCTGTTATTTTCTCATAGTAGTGTTTTAGATTAATCGAGTCAAAATAGATACTTCTTACAGTATAGTGTCTTCTTTCAGGATCAACATGACTGTCTAACTTGAGTTTAGTCAAGATAATACTGCGCATCAATGGAATTTTATTCCTATGAACGTAAAATTTATACTCATATCTCAATTTCTAAAATCCCAGTTTTCTTTTAGCAAAAGTATAAAGAGGTATTTCTTCGGAGTAAATTGAAGCTTTACATATCATACCTGGTCTTATGAATTTATCTGGATTTGTTATCCGAGCAGTAACCAAAAAAAACTGATCTCTTCCTCTGATACGAATCTCATCCTCTATGTTCGTAATAGTAGCATTATAAACTTTATCTGTTTTATCAATAGCAAGTTCTACTTTATCATCCAAATCAACGAAACCAATTTCATATACCTTTACAGGTATCTTAACAATAAAAACTGAAGGGTCCTTGATTTTGATTAGATTTGTACTATCTTGATAATAGTTTATCATTCCATCAAAAGGAGCTTTAATAATATATTTGTCTTTCTTTTGTTGTAAGATTGCTATTCTATCTTCCAGTGTATTAATTTGCGATTGAATTACATCTAGGATCTCATTTTTTTCACCAGTAGATACAGTCTCCAAACTTTTTCTTGCTAATTTCAAATTTATTTTGGCAAGTTCATTCGCATTCTTATATTGCTCGTATTCTAATTGAGGAATTAGGTCTTCCTTTACCATCTTTTCAGCCCTTTCCAATTGTAAGCTGGTGAATTCAACATTATTTTTAGCAATATCTAATTTATCATTAAATTCTTTAATAATAGAAGCTTTTTCACCAGTGATTTTATCTCTATATTCTGCTTTAGCAACCGCTAGCTCAGATTGCAAAGTTATAATTTGTTCATTTACAACATCAGAATTTATTACTGCGATTGTATCATTTTCATTTACTGATTTATTGTGATTATGGAAATTAATTTTTGCTACATCTCCTCTATCGAATATGTAATCAGTTTTATCAGTAGAGAAATTTCGATCATTGTCAATAATCATTGAACTTAATTCCCCGTTGTTATCACGAGTTAATCTCCATTCCCTTGCAGAATATACTAGTGAGTTTGCTTCAATCAAGTAGCTAACTTCGAAAGGAGCAAGTATAAATAGCGGAGCTATGAATAATAATATGACTGAATATTTTCTTAACATAATTACAAAATTAACACAATTTTAACAATTTAATGAGCACTATTAACTATTAGACACTTCGTTCTAATAAATCCTTCGTTTTAAAAGTAAATAATTTTTATTTTAATATTTTGAAATCTGAGTTGAAATATGCTTTTTCAAAGAAAAGACCATTAGCAGGAGCAATAGTAGAACAAAGAGCCCTATCTTTTTTTATCAAAGATTCGATTAAATAATCTACAGATAACTTACCCGAACCTATATCTACCATAGTACCTACTAAACTTCTAACCATAGAATATACGAATCTGTTGGACTTAATGTTCAGTTTTATATCAGTTTCATTTAATTGCACCCATTTACATAACTCTAAATCACATTCGTAATGATTTAAGTCATTATTAACCTTAGAGAATGTAGTAAAATCGTGTTTCCCAATTATTGAATCAGAAGCAATGTTCATGAGATTAATATCTAATTTTTCTTTATAGTGAGCGTAATACCTTCTCTTGAAAACTGAATAGTCATTTGTTATATAATAGCTATACTCCCTAGAAACAGCATCAAAACGAGCATTATAGCCTTCATCAATTATTTGTGCGTCTAATAGTTGTATATCGTTAGGTAGTACTGTATTAATAGCAGGTACTATTTTGTTTTCAGGAATACGGAAGTCATCAATTGCTATAGTTGCTATTTGACTTATTGCATGTACGCCTGTATCTGTTCTGCCCGCGGCAATTATCTTAAAATCATTACCTGTTTTTAAATGAAATGCTTTAGTAAGTTCACCCTGTAAAGAACGTTGTCCAGGTTGCATTTGCCAGCCACAAAAGTCAGTGCCATCAAATTGAAATTTAATTATTAAAGTCTTCATTTCAGTATCTCCCCCGCTTCTTCTGCCCAAAATAATAAATCTAACTCATCCATTGGTATACCTACACTATCTGCAAACTTCATAAATTCATTGGATACATTATCATACCTATATTTAGTAGATATATTGGGAATCTCATCAAATACACCACATGTAACAAGATGCTTTAAAATATGTCGATCCAATATTGCTAAATTATTATAACCTATATTTCTTAAAAAGTGAGCTGACTCTTTTCTTCCTATACCATTAACGTTTTGGTTCAACCATTCCCTTTTCTCATTACCAGATAAGTCTGAATCAAGAATGCGTTTTATATCTGCCCATTGTGATTTGATTAGTAATAGTCTTTTCGACTTTTGATTATGGAATCTAATGTAGTTATTGTTATTTCGGAGTAAAGGAGTTGGGTCGATATCATTATTCTTAAAATCAATTTTCTCTAATTCCAATTGAACTGCCAAAGCAGAACTAGCTCTACTTTGAGGAGTACAAATACAAAAGCAAAGTTCATAAAAGTATTTAGATTCTGAAACGTTTTTGAAATCATATAATCTTTGTTTGATTAATGGATTTAATTTTTCATATTTTTTTTGAAATATAATAGGCAATTCTATAGAAATCATAATAATAAATTTTATATTTGAGTTTTACTAATTTAAAAATTTAAGCTGGATAAATAATGCAAATTGAAAAGATACAAGAAGAGTTAAGAAAGATGGGAGTTGATGGATGGTTATTCTATGACTTCCATGGTAGAGATTATATAGCGGCAAGAGTATTAGAGCTTCCTTCAGGTCATATGGCTACCAGAAGATGGTTTTATTATATACCTTCTATAGGTACACCAATAAAATTAAATCACAAAATAGAGCCTAACTATTTGAATCATCTTCCTGGAGATAGAGAATTATATCTAGCTTGGCAAGAGTTATCAGAGAAATTAAAGTTAATTTTAAAAGATACGAAAAGTATTGCAATGCAATACTCCCCAAATAATGATATTCCGTATGTATCTATAGTAGACGCAGGTACAATAGAGTTAGTAAGAAGTTTCGGAGTAGATGTAGTTAGTAGTGGTAACTTGGTAAGTATATTCGAATCACATTTGACAGAAGAAGAAATAGAAGACCACAGAAGATGTGGTGAAGTAATGCATAAAATTAAAGATAATGCTTTTAAATATATCAGAAAAAGAATTGATAATGGAAATCCAGCAACGGAATTCGAAATTCAACAATATATGCACCAACAATTTAGAGATAATGACATATTTTGGGATCATGGTCCTATAGTAGGAATAAATGAACATGCTGGTGATCCACACTTTGATCCTACACCTGAGAATAGCTACAAAATAAATGAAGGTGATTTAGTACTTATTGACTTGTTTGCTAGATTTAAAAAAGAAGGTAGTATATTCTATGATATAACGTGGATGGGTTTTGTTGGAGAAAATGTCCCTGAAAAAGTAAAAAAATTATTTAAAATAGCTGCAGAAGCTAGAGATGCTGGTTATAATTTAGTTAAAGAGAGATATTCAGCTAATGTCGAAGTATCAGGTGCAGAAGTAGATGACGCAGTAAGAAAAGTTATAAACGATACTGGTTATGGAGAATACTACTGGCATAGAACCGGTCACAATATAGCAACTGATTGCCACGGGAATGGTGCTCATATAGATAATCTTGAGACCAAAGATGATAGATTGCTTATAAAAGGAACGATCTTCTCAATAGAACCAGGTATATATATTCCTGAAGAAAAACTTGGTTTTAGAACTGAGATTGATGTTATAATAGATAATAATGGAAAAGTAGATGTAGCAGGCGATGTGCAGCAAGAATTAGTAATTATTTAGAAATAAAGATAATAATTAAACTAAAAAAAAGCCACTCGAATGAGTGGCTTTTTTTTTCATCTTTGAAAAAGAACTATTACTTTGCAGCAGTTGCATCTTCAGTAGGTTTTTCCGTAGCAGGTTCAGCTTCTTTTTCACCGCCACCAACTACTTTTTCTAATAACCACTTAGCCATTGCCTTACCTTCTGCTGGTGAAAGCCCTTGAGCAGGCATACCTGCAGGGAATTCAGCCGGATTTTGCGGAGTAGGGTTCAAAATAAATTTAACTAAATCACCTTCTTTTCCATCATATTTAGGTACCACAACATTATAAGCTGGACCAACTCCTTTCGAATCAAATTTGTGGCAAGCTATACAACGAGTATCGAAGATTGCCTGTGCGTCTATAACTGGTTCTTCTTCAGAAGTGGCATAAAGTGCATGTCTTTCTTCTTCAGCTTTAGCATGTATTTCAGAAATATTGTTTAGATTTTCAGCAACACTAATATGAAAAGCTTGTTGATCTTGTGCGGCAAACATTGCAAAGGAAATCATTATAAACATGAAACCATATTTTACTCCTGATGTATGGTCGTCTGACTTTGTCAAATATATAGATTGAGCAAAGAATACAACAAAAAGGAGTGATAATAAACCAAATACAAACATCAAACCAGATAGTGCATTATTTGGAATATTAACGATTTGGAAAGCATATACTAAGGGAATTAATAATGCAGAATAAAGCCCATATTTTCTAACAAAATTCTTTGATAGATTTCTTTCTTCTTCACTAGCAAATTTGTACCCACCTTGCCATGAGAAAGCGTAAAACATATAAATAGCAGAAGCAAGTGCAGTACCCATTACTAATATTAAAAGAGCTTTGAATATTGTATTAGCACTTAATAACATATCAAAAATAGATTGTCCCCACATTGATTGATCATAAGCATAAGTAGTAGCACCTGATAAAAACCAAGTAGCAACTAAAAGCAAAAGGATACCCCAAATACCAGTAAAAGCACCAGTGTTTTCTACGTCTTCATCTAAAGAGTGATATTCTTCTACTATAGATTCGCTTTTAGTTCGGACATTAGTTTTAAAAGAATAAAAAACCGATTTAAAGTTAATTGAATTCTTATATACATAAATCGAAGCTACTGCCATCGAAAATACTAATAATCCAACAATTAGATATCCAACAACGTCACCTTCAGTACCCGCAAGTAACTGAGGATAGCTCAGTATAAAACTAAGGAAAGGAACAATCCCAAGACCAAACCACATACCTGAAATACCAGTACCAACTTTGATTAAATCTTGAGCCAACTTTTGATATCTAAAGTCATTATTTTTCTTTGCTTTACTAGCAGCTCTAGTAGAAAGAAATACAGACCCAAACAACAAACCTGTATAGGCGAAAAGAAAAGATGCGGATATATATAGCATCAATCTGATTAACGTCAAATGACTAGAACCAACGGGAATAACCAAGTCATTAAATAGTTCCATTACTTTGCCTTTTTCTAAATTATTTTATCAATTATTATTAAAATTAGAATCAAAAGTACATATATGTTGATAAACATAAATGTCTTTCTAATTCGTTTTCTGTCTAATTCTCGTTCTAGAAGATATCTTGCATTATAAATCAATGCTAATTCTGTTAAAAAAAATACAATTTGAGTAAATCTATTATCTATAACACCATAAAAAGGTATTATTAAAGCTAATGAAGCAAGAGAAACAATCCAAACGAAAGTTACTCTACCAATCTGAGCTCTATTCAACCATCTATTAAGCATAACAAAGCCTGCTTTATCATATTGGTCATCAAATAACAATAACAATAACCAAAAATGAGGCATTTGCCAAAGAAATAAGAATAAAGCTAAAGCCCAAATAGCAGGAGCATATATATATCCTCCAGCAGCAACCCAACCTATTAATGGCGGCAAGCCACCCACTATGGCTCCTGGTAATACGGCTAGATTAGAAACTCTCTTCATAGGAGTATAAACTAAGTTGTAAATCAGTAATGTAACTAATCCAACTAGCATTGATGATAACTCACCAGTTCCTAATAGCAATAACATACCAAGTAAACTCAATATACTAGATATTGCGAATCCTTTTTTAGAATCTATTCTACCAGTTGCAATTGGTCTTTTATTAGTTCTATCCATCAAAGGATCAAGTTTTCTTTCTTGCCAATGATTATAAGACGCAGATCCCATAGACATCAACATAGTACCCAAAAAAACTAGAACTAATTTAAAATCAAATAATACATCATATAGTAGATAACCTACAATTGCTGTAATTGCAACAGAAATAGAGATTCTATATTTACCTAATTCAAATAAATCTTTTATAATATTTGTATCTTCTATTTTCACAGAACTATTCATTTAATTCCTCTCATTTAAGAAAGGACTCAAATTAATTTTCTTTATTTGCTGACATCTCTTCATTAGACTCAGCAGGGATTTCTTCAGTTGTATTTTCCTTTTCAGTGCCACCTTGAGAATCAACCCAAGCATAGTATTCATCTTGTTCCATTACAACTAGCTTTTTATACATATCCCAATGGTTTACACCACAATATTCAGCACAAGCGATATCATACGTTCCTGTTTTTTCAGGTGTGATAAATATAAACCCATTTCTTCCAGGAACAGCATCCTCTTTAATTCTAAATGCTGGAATATAGAAACTATGTAATACATCTAATGAAGTAATATTAAATTTCAGTGTTTTTCCAACAGGTACATATAAAGTATCTGTTACTGTTCCATTTTCGTATTTGAAATCCCAATCCCACATTTTTGCAGTTACAAAGAATTCTTCATCATGCTCTTTAGTATTTCTTAAATCTGAAAAATCAGTATAACCATAATAGAACATAGATAAAACAATTATAGTAGGGATTACAATCCATATAATCTCAATTACTGTGTTACCATGATATTGAGTGGGGATCGGATTCTTACTGGCTCTGTACTTTATAACAAAGTATATCATTGCTACTGTTATTAAAAGTAACATAAGAACCGAAAAAGCAGTTATATAGAGCATAGCTCCATCTACTGTGCTAACGTATTTTGAAGTTTGTTCAAACATTTTCTATCCAGTGTATGTATTGAATAAATCAAATGAATAAATAACAAATATGACTGTAAATATAAAACCGCAAGCAACTAAGATGCCTTTCATAAGTAAATCGTCATATTTAATATGCATAAATATATTAATAACAAGCATTGCTTTAACAGATGCAATCAGCATAGCAAAGAAGAATGTATAGTCACCTAAATTTATACTAGCCACAGTAACTGTCAACGCAGTAAGAGCTACTAGTACCAACCATATCATTACATTTTTACCATAACTTGGCACGTGATCATGTTTATCAACACTTGTATGTTCGTTGTGTCCGCTCATTTTCAACCTTCTAGTGTAATAGATAGAATAATGGGAATAAGAATATCCAAATCAAATCTACCAAGTGCCAGTACAAACCAGCATTTTCTAATACGATATATTTGTCTGAATTAATTGTTCCAGTTTTAATAAATATATAACAGAATACCATAACTACCATTCCAACTATAACGTGGAAAGTATGCAATCCTGTCATCAAATAATATAATCCAAAGAATACAACTTCACCAGCTGGTCTTGATTCTTGTAATTCCAATGAACCAGGGTAAATACCATGATGTATCTTAGCTGACCATTCGAAGTACTTGTTTACGCAGAATGTAGCACCAAAACCAAAAGTTACAGCTAAGTACAATAATGAAGTTTTTATACTTTCTCTTCTTAGTGCAACTATTGATAATACCATAGTTAATGAACTAGTTAACAGCACAAGTGTATTGACTGCACCCATTACTATATTTAGTTCCATTGCAGCATGATGATAGTCTTGAGGATATGCTATTCTATATCCATAATACAAGACGAATAATCCACCAAACAAAAGCACTTCAGTAAAGAGAAATAACCACATACCAAATTTGGAACCGTAATCATCTCTATGGAAATGAACATATAATTGATTGTTGTCACCATAACCGTGACCGGCATGATTATTTGAATGCCCGTGAGCATCAACAGATGTAGTACTCAATTTAGCTATTCTCCTGATTTATAATATCATTTTCTTTATTTTCTATATATTGTACGTCTTTAAAATTTCTTTCATCGTGACCGTGATAATCATACGGATCATGACTAGGTACAGGTGTTTCAATAAAGTTCAACAATGGTGGAGGTGATGGCATAGTCCACTCTAAAGTCTTTGCACCCCATGGATTATTCCCAACCGGCTTACCTTTGAATATACCTATCAATAGGTTAATAAACATAAGTAAAATAGCTGAAATCAAGATCCAAGAACCAACAGTTGATACAACATGATATATTTGATACTCAGGTAGATAATCAAAGTATCTACGTGGCATACCCATATACCCCATTATAAACATTGGGAAATATAAAACATTTGCACCGATAAAGTACATAACAACACCAGTCTTTGCTACCTTTTCATTATGCATTTTTCCAAACATTTTAGGGAACCAATAATGCATACCTGCTATAAACATAGATAAGATACCACCAATAATCACATAATGGAAGTGAGCTATTACAAAATAAGTATCATGTAAATGTATATCAGTAGAAATTGCACCTAGATGCAAACCAGTCAAACCACCTATCGAGAATAAAAATATTGCACTTAAAGCCATAAGCATAGGTGAAGAAAGAACAATAGTACCTCTCCATAATGTAGCAACCCAATTGAATACTTTAACACCTGTAGGTATAGCTACAAAGAATGTTAAGAATGAGAATACAGTTCTTGCTGTATCACTCATACCACTTGTAAACATGTGATGAGCCCATACCATATATCCAATTACAGCAATTGCTAATGTTGAATATGCCATTACTTTGTATCCAAAAACGGACTTTCTAGAGAAAGTTGCTACAACGTCTGAGATTACTCCAAAAGCCGGGATAGCCATAATGTACACAGCAGGGTGAGAATATATCCAGAATAAATGTTGATACAATACTGGATCTCCACCTAAAGTAGGATCAAATATTCCAAATTTGAAAGTTCTTTCTAAAAGTACTAAAACTATTGTTATACCTATAATAGGTGTAGCTACTACTTGAATCCAAGCTGTTGAATACAATGCCCAAGTAAATAAAGGCATCTCAAACATCTTCATTCCTTTAACTCTCATTCTATGACAAGTCGTTACAAAGTTAAGACCAGTCAATATTGATGAGAACCCTAGTACGAATGCAGCGAGTAGAGTCAAGGTGACATCAGTACCTGTTCGCAAACTGTAAGGAACATAGAACGTCCAACCTGTATCAATATGAGTTTGGAATATTAACGAGTATAATGCTAAAAATGCACCTACTAAATATAAATGATAAGACATTAAATTCAATCTAGGGAATGCTACGTCTTCTGCTCCAATTTGTAAAGGTAAAAAGAAGTTACCAAAAACAGCAGGAATACCAGGAATGATAAATAAAAACACCATTATCATACCGTGTAAGGTAAAGAACGAGTTATAAGTTTGTGCATCTACAATGGTCGGACCAGGAGTTAACATCTCAAGTCTCATTAAAAATGCAAAAGTTAATCCTACCAAGAAAAATGATAAAATTGAGACCAAATACATAATACCAATTCGCTTATGGTCTGTTGTTAACAACCATGAAAGCAAACCTTTATGTTTGGTTTTTACTTGATAAAAGTTCGTATAATTTTTATTAGTTGTACTGTTTATGTTCATTTTACAACTGTCTCCAAGTTATTTTTTTCTTTTTTAGAAGAAAATATTAAATATGCAATGAATATAAGTAACGTTAATGTCATAGTTCCACCTACTATAGGGAGCAAATTCAATACATACGATCTTCCCTCAGGATCATATTTGAAGCACATTTCCAAAAAATTATTAATGGTAGGTTGCGCCAAACCTTTATTAGCTTCAATAATAGACATTTTAAAATTGAATGGCAAAAATTCCGTTCCATTGTGATATCTAGTAATTTTACCATCGGGTGATAATACTACTAAAACTGCACTATGAAGATAATCTTTTTCACCTTCTTTCGAAAAATTAAAACCTAGACTCTTAGTCAGTTTTCTAATTTGAATACTATCCCCAGTCATGAATTTCCAGCCATTTGGATCAATTTTTCTTTGTAGTCCAGCTAGATAATTATTTTTCCATTTTGAAGAAATCTCAGAATCTTCATTATGGTCAAAACTGATAGAAAAAGCATTATAATCTTGTCCTGGAATCAAATCAGTAGATTCAATTACCTCAGCGAAACCTTCTAATAAAGGACTACAAATACCAGGGCAATTAAAATAAACCATTGATATTACAGCTGGTTTACCATCTAGTTGATCTAATAGTTTGACTTCTACCCCATCAGAGTTAGTGAATACTACATCTTTTGAAATATATTCACCAAGTTTTTCCTCAACACCTACTTTTTCATTTGCTTCCTTTTGTGCGAAAAGTAAAGTAGGTAATAAAAGACAAAGAACTAATTTTTTTATAAACATTAGAATACGTTAGTTAACTGAATATAAACCAACTAATTTTGAGTGCAATTGCGACCACCCTTCGTCTGTTAAGTTCACTACTTTAGCATTGAAACCATTTTGAGGCAAATCACTCAATACTATTTTCTTGAACTTGTTCATATCTGTTTTCCAATCATTCGTATTATTCAAAGAGTATAAAGCTCTATCAACATTCGAAGTATAATTAATCAAAATATCAACATCATTTGAATTGTTGAAACTCGATTTTACTGCTTTAAAATTTTGCGATTTTTCTTTAGCCACTAATTTAGTTGCTTTTTCTAGAGAAATTTGATTTTTAGTTTTTCTACCATCTGCCAAAGAATATGTTAAATCTAAATTAGACAGTTCATCTTCACTAATGTCAGGGAAACTAGCTAATGTTCTTATATAATGTATGATACCGAATCTTTCTTTGACTGAAAGTTGATTATATGAATTCATACCATTTGCAACTATACCTTCTTCTAAAGTTTTATACATATCTGCAAAAGTACGCCCATTTGTCCAACCTTCTTCAGAATGAAAATTTCTTGGAGCTGGATTCAAACCACCACCTGCTGGACCGTCACCTTTACCATTTTCACCATGGCAAGAGACGCAGTTAGTCTGAAATAATTCTTTCCCCGTAGCTATTAATTCAGCAGAAGGGTTATTTCCTAATTCAGTAACATCAATTCCTTCTTGTAATTGACCTTTTTGCTCTACTATGTTGTCTTGTCTTTCTAAATTGATTGAATTAATAAACTTAGGATCATTATCAGAAATATAATCCTGATGTTGAACATAATATTTACCAGCAATAATTATAGATACTAAAACTACTAAGTAAACTAATCCCATCCACCTAGAAGGAGTAGAGAATATTTGCTTAAAATCAACTTCTGTTTGATATTTTTTATTATCTGACATTTCTTACTCTATAAATTTAATTATATGTGAAAATCTAAAGCTCTGTTTAACTTAGGATCACCTATTGGTATATGGTTCTTTTTATTAGCAGCAAAATAATAGAATACTAATATTATACCTGCAGAAAGAGAAACAAAACCTAACTCTATCCATCCAAATACTGGACCTTCCGTTCCACTCATTCTATTATAAGTCGGCATTACCAACCAATACATATCATAAATATGAGCACCAATTATCCAAAATGCTGCAAGTTTTAATCTGCTTGGGTTCATCTTTGAGTTTCTATTTAAAAGTAAACCAAATGGGATAATAAACTTAATAAATATCAATGCAATTGAAAGGTACTCCCATCCATTTTTCATTCTAGGTAAAAACCAAAATGTCTCTTCAGGTACATTAGCATACCAAATCAGCATATATTGTGAAAATGCCATATACATCCAAAAAGCAGTAAATGCGAACATTAATCCACCCATACTATAGTAGTGATTACCATTGATCTCTTTCAATAGGTTTCCATTACTTTTTAATTTTAGCGTGATTAAAGTTAATACAGCCATTGCAGTTGCAAATGTACCAGCAAAATAATAAACACCAAATATTGTAGAGAACCAATGAGGTTCTAAACTCATAGCATAATCAATAGCAACCATTGTAATACTTATTGCAAAAAACACCATGAATGGAGCTGAAATTAATGCATTTATTTTTGTAGTTTTTTGACTATGCGTAGTATCTTGCTTTGTTGAATTTCTTAGATAAACAAATAAGAAAAAGGACATTAATAAAAATATACCAATTGAACGTGCAAGAAAAAATTCCGTGTTCAAATAAGGAGATTTTTGATACAAAATTGGATCATTCATCACTACTTCTAAATGTGTCCATTCAAAAATATCATGCATATTTAGTATGATAGGTAAAGCCAATAATGGAGTAGCTAAGAATATAAACCCTTGATGCTCAGCTATTCTTCTGAAAGGTACACTCCATACAGCACCAGCAATATGTTCTAATGCAACTAAGAATATAGCACCCATACCAACACTTACAATAAGAAGAAGTGAAATGATATTATTGAACGATGCTCTAACTGGATCTAATTGATAAGCAAAAAAAGCTGCAACTATACCTATTAATAGTAAAGGTAAACCGAAAGTTAAAAAGCTTTTAGGCAAATCTTTCTTAGTATAATTTATTTTAGTTTCGTGATTGCTCATTGCATATCCTCCTCTTTTGCGTCTAAAGCTCTTTGCAATGTTCTAACATAATTTACTATAGCCCATCTTTCTTTTCTTGTTACAGTTTTTTTATAACCAGGCATTACGTTTTGTCCTTCAGTAATAACGTGATAAATTCTTCCATCAGTCCAAGACAATAACTTGTCTGAATGAAGTGTAGGTCCATTAGGGAACTGACCTCTTAGTCTAGAATCACCTTTTGCTAAATCTCCATGGCATGGACTACAATATGTAAGATACTTTTTCTTACCAAGTGCTATGTTTTCTTCATCAGCTACATAAGGATTAACCAGATTTTCAGAAGCACCATCTGGATCATCAGTATACATATAAGGCATAAAACCTCTAGCTACTGAACCCTTAACCGGCTCTCTAGAACTAATACCATTTTTAAAGAATTCTGAATGATCTTGAGCCGTAACTTTATGTTGTACTAACATCCAATCAAAAGGTGGTAAATACAACAATTTATTCATATGTAAATAAACACTTATTGATGTAAATCCAGCAATTAGGAACATTCCAATTACAAATTTCGCATCTAATATCTTATGTTTCGTATTGACTTCTTCCTCATCGAAATAGATCTCGTCGATTTGATAAGCACCTATTGAGGTCAAGAATTCTTTTACTTTAGCCAAATCAAATTTAGGATCAGTTGCTTCTATATTGACACCAAATCTATCCGAAGATACTGCTTTCATATAACCACTATCATGCAGTGGATGAGAATTATTTGGGAATTTAAAATAGAAAATAAGCATGACAGCTACAGTTAATACTGCACCAGTCAATACAGTTATTTCGAACATAATCGGAACAAATGCTGGTAAAGGGAATAATGGTTTACCACCAATAACTTGCGGGTAATCTATATTGTAAACCCAATACATGAAGAATAACATAAGTGACATACAAGTTAGACCAATTGAAATTGTATAATATCCCATTTTGGAAGATTTCAATTTCATTGCTCCATCCATTCCGTGTACAGGGTATGGAGTATTCACATCATATTTTTCATAACCAGCATCAGCTACTTTCGCAGCGGCATGCATAATATCGTCTGGCGTCTTAAATAACGCTGCTACAGAATATAATTTACTCATGGTCTTCACCTCCATGATGAGATGGTTGTGCCCCTTCAGAAACTGCTTTTATTTCAGCAATAGCTATTGAAGGTAAGAATCTAGTGAAAAGTAATGTCAAAGTAAAGAACAATCCAAAACTTCCTAATAAAATTGCAAAGTCAGTAATTGTAGGTCTATAATATGCCCAACTTGATGGTAAGAAATCTCTTGAAAGTGACGTAACAACAATCACAAATCTCTCAAACCACATACCAACGTTAACGAATATGGCAATTATAAACATAGGTACAATACTTGTTCTAATTTTCTTAATCCAGAATAGCTGAGGTATGAAAACATTACAGCTAAACATAGTCCAATACGCCCATGAATAAGGTCCGAACGCTCTATTTACGAATGTGAAATATTCTGGTTGACTACCCGAATACCATGCTATGAAAAACTCCATAGAGTAAGCATAACCTACCATAGTACCAGTTAGTAATATAATTTTATTCATTGTTTCAAGAGTTTTTAAAGGAATCAAATCATCCATATCAAAGACTTTTCTAATTACAATCAATGAATTTTGAACCATTGCAAAACCAGAGAAAATCGCACCCGCAACGAAATATGGCGGGAATATCGTCGTATGCCATCCAGGTAAAATCGAAACGGCGAAGTCAAATGATACAATAGTATGTACTGATAGTACGAGCGGAGTAGCAAGACCAGCAAGTATCAAATAAGTCATTTCATAATGTTGCCAATGTCTATTTGAAAATCTCCAACCCAAACTAAATATTGAATATATAACTTTCTTTATTTTACTTGTTGCTCTATCTCTTAGTACCGCGAAATCAGGAATCAAACCTACATACCAGAATACTAATGAAACAGTAAAGTAAGTAGATACTGCAAATACGTCCCAAAGCAGTGGTGAATTAAAGTTTACCCAAATATCATGTTGGTTCGGATATGGAAGCAAATAAACTGCTGCAACCCAAGGTCGTCCAGTATGTATAATTGGGAAAATCAAAGCCGTTATGACGGCAAATATTGTCATTGCCTCAGCAAATCTTGCAATACCATTTCTCCATCTTTGTCTTAATAAGAAAAGGATTGCTGAAATCAATGTACCTGCGTGACCGATACCAACCCAAAATACGAAATTAACAATTGGTAGTGCCCAACCTACTGGGTTATTATTACCCCATAGACCAGTACCATAATAAAATGATAATGCAATCCCAATTGCCCCTATTAATAGCAATGTAGATGTAAATCCAATTGCTATAAAAAACTTCATATTAGGTATTCTGTCTAATGGGGCGATGATAAGATCATCTATCTCTTTGAGAGATCTATTCCCTTGGACATTTACTTCATTTTTTGTATAATCAATGGTGCTCACTCTTCACTCCCAATGAATCTGAATTCCGTAATTTAGCTAAATATGTTACATTCGGCTTAACATTCAAGTAATCTAATACATGATAACCTAGGTTGTGTTCTCTCATCATTGCTAATCTTGAGTCTTTATCATTTGCATTACCAAACTCAATTGCATTAGCAGGACAAGCGTCTTGACAAGCTGTAGTTACATCTGATCCTTTTAATGTTCTTCCTTCTTCTTTTGCATTTTGTCTTGCTTGTGATATTCTTTGTACACAGAAAGTACATTTTTCCATAACCCCTCTAGCTCGGATAGTTACCTCAGGGTTCATCATAATTTTAGTAGATTCTGTTTTGTAATATCCATTTGCCAAATTGTCTCTAAAGTCAAAGAAATTAAATCTTCTTACTTTATAAGGGCAATTGTTTGCACAATAACGAGTTCCAACACATCGGTTATAAACCATCTGATTTAGACCATCTTTACTGTGTGTTGTTGCCACTACAGGACAAACATTCTCACATGGCGCATTATCACAATGTTGGCATAACATAGGTTGATTGCTCATAATTGGATCTTCAGGAGTACCAGCAAAGTACCTGTCAATTCTCATCCAACCCATCTCACGACCAATTCCTACTTCTTCTTTTCCTACAACAGGAATATTATTCTCTACGTAACAAGCAATACTACATGCATTACAACCGATACACTTATTCATATCGATTGACATTGCCCACTTCATATTGTTATACTCAAAGTCTTTATTAATACTGAATACTTCGTGTGTATGTTCCTTTAGGACTTTCGGATTTTTTATATATTCAGCAACTGTAGTTTCTTGTATAATTCCTCTAGCGCGAGCGAATGTTTCATCACCACCAGTAACTTCACCTTCAGCATTTTTTCTTACATCTGTTCTCAAAAACTCATCATCTAAAGCGTGATGTTCTTGAGTCGCTACTAATTCGTATTTATTGCCCGTTGGATTTACAGTTGCGCCAGTGTAAATCCATTTTGATAAACCTTTGTTTGTCATAAATGGAGTTACATCAAATCCTACACCGTTACCAATTGCGCCACTATTTGTTCTACCATAGCCCAAATCAACTGCAATAACTTTCTCAGCCATGCCAGGTTGGATAAGTACTGGTAAATCTATAGCTTTACCATTAAGAGCTACTTCAATCATATCACCAATTTCTACTTTTAAATCTTTAGCTGTAGCAGGTGAAATCATTGCACAATTATCCCAAGTGATTTTAGTAATCGGATGTGCAGATTCTTGTAAGAATCCATTACCCGCATATCTACCATCTCTAATGAAATAATTTTCTTGTAGAATAACACTATAATTTGATTTTTTAGTTGGATTGATTCCTTGTATAGAATTTGGATTTATTTCAGTTGAAACAATTGTAGTTTCATTGAAAGTAGTCACACCATCATGTAATGTTGCAAACCAAAATTCCTTAAATGGAACAGATCTATTTAAAGAAGGGTAAATATTTGTTTCCCAATTATTTTGTAGATACTTGTGATAAATATCTTCAGAATAATTTTCACCACCATTTAACCAATTCAATAAGATAGCTTCTTTCTGTCTCGTGTTGTAAAGCGGTGCTATAACAGGTTGTTGAGTAGAAATAACACCTGTTCTTATCTTAGCATCACCCCAAGATTCTATATCATGATTGATACCAAGAACATAATTACTATTATTAGTAGTTTCATTTTCGAATTCTGCTAAAGTAACAACAGTATTAACTTTCTTTAAATTTTCAGAAGTAAATTGGTATGGTAAATGGTAAGTAGGGTTAACATCTATATTGATTAGCACTCCAACTTTGCCAGATTTTACATTATTAGCTAAAGTTGATATTTCATCATCTGAAGATAATTTCAATGTAGTAAAGTTAGATTCACTTTTTCTATATAGTTCATTAGCACCAATTAAATCATTCAAATAGTTGATAGCAACATGCAAATCAACAGGTAATTGCTTACCTCCAATAACGATTGCCTTACCTCGATTATTCTCTAAATCAGATAGCAACTTCGAAGCAGCTTCGTGTTTCCAGTTATTTTCTTTTGCAAGTGACTCTAATGATTTGAAACCATTCATTTTTGGTTTACCTTGCTTAGATGCAAAGTGATTTACCAAAGATGCAACTACATCTAAGTAATTTTCGGGAGTTAATCTTAATCTATAATCAGCATTAGAACCAGTTAAAGTATAAGAACCTTCTATATGATAGAATCTACTATAATTAGCAGGATTTTCAAAATCTCTGTTAGTTGTGAATTGTCTAATATTTTCGTTCACATTTCCATCGGTTCCAAGGAAGTCAGAATCAATAGATAAGATAACTGAAGCTCTTTCCAAATCAATTAAAGGGTAATTATTACCACCCGTTGATTTATTCCATGCTATTTGCTTATTGTTATCATTAAACAAATCAAAGCTATATACCTTAGTTGTAGGATATTTTGCTTTAAAGTCTTCTATCAATTTGGCATAAGTAGGTGAAATAACTTTACCAGTAAAAATAGCAATTTCTTTACCAGAATTAGAGGCAGAATTAAGAGCTTGTATAATCTCTTTATCAACTACATTCCAATCCGAATCAACTAGTTTCGAACCTTGCATTTTTCTTGGTTTTTGTAATCTACCAGGGTCATACATATCCAATATTCTTGCAATACCATTAGCATCCAATTTGCCTTTAGAAATAGGATGTTGCGGATTGCCTTCTATTAATATTGGTCTTCCTTCCCTAGCTTTAATTAAAACACCTTGTCCAGAACCATCACTAATTAAAGTAGAAGCATAGTAATTAGCTATACCAGGTATTACTTCTTCTGGTTTAACAGCATATGGTACAATCTCACCTTTATCACGGTAATCAGTACAAGCCGCCATAACCATAGCAGATGATGCAGACATAAGAGCCATGAACTTTCTTCTAGACACCTTAGATTTCGACCCAATGTCGAAATTCTCAGCACCTTCAGCAAACTCATTTGCTTTTACTTTTAATTGATTATCAGTGCTAGTATTGTTATATTCATCTAAGCTTCTCCAGTGTGAGGGCTTTGATTCAGACTTAACAACTGGTAAATCAATTTGGTTTTTATTTTTATCCACTGAGTTATTCATTTAGCTTAACCCTTTTTTGTTCTTTTAACAGATTGTGGGTGAATTTTTATTTCTATTTTAGAGGTATCTTTATTCGTATCTTCAGAGATAACACTGGCAATCATATTCTTAGGCGACGCCAAAGAAGTAAGAGTGACACCAACGGCACCAGCACCAAACAACTTAAAGAATTTTCTTTTATTATTATTCATGATTTTTTCCAAAATTATCTATGACAAGAACTACAATCTTCAGGACCTTTCTTCACTTTATCAGCTAAGTAAGGCATCTTTTCGTGAGGTGCTCTGTGGCAACTCAAGCAATTAGCCATATTAAAAGCATGCACTTGCTCTATTTTGTCCATAGAAGCAACATCCCCATGACAAGAAGCACATTCTATGTCAGCATTAATATGAGCACTATGATTAAAATATGCATATTCTGGTACTTGATGAACTCTCTTCCAAGGAATCGCTTCACCAGATTCGTAATATTTTGTTAATTTCTTGATTTCAGGACTGTCAGTTTTAGCCATTGTATGACAATTCATACAAGTACTAGCTTGAGGAACAACCGCATGACGCGATTTTTCTACTCCAACGTGGCAATATTGACAATCAATTCCCATTTCACCAGCATGTAGTTTATGCGAAAAGTTAATAGGCTGATCAGGTTTGTACCCAACACCATCTCGTTCAGAACGAGATACGTAGAATGTGATTGCGTACGAAATAAGAATTACCAAGATTGTTATTGGTAATCTGACTCTTAGTCCGTAGTCCAGAACTGATTTTTTCACGTTATTCCTAATGACTATTAAAAATAATTCTGCGCTGTTGCGTCTGTTTCTTAATAAACTTTTTCATACAGCGTATTTATAACAACTGTAAAATTAAAATAATAAATTTGAATACAAAATCTTTTATCTAAATTTATTCACTTTCCTATATACGACATAATATAGCCTATTTACGAACATAATTGTAATATATAAAGATAAGGTCTATTAGTACCTTTTAAATAATTTTCAACAAAATTATAAAAATTCTTTTAAAATAGTCTCGAACTCCACAAATAACTCTCTTGTTCGTAATTCGGTGTTACTTTCTGCTATTATTCGTACAATTGGTTCAGTATTTGAAGCTCTGATATGAACCCAATCATCTTCATTTAACACAATTCTAATACCATCCTCAGTATTGATATTATAATCTGAAAATTTATTTATTAAATTGTCAATAATCAAATTCGGATTCTTATTTACTTCTATTTTGCCTTTTTCTATATAGACAGTTGGTAAATTATTTGATAATTCACTTATACTTATATCCATTTTTGAGACTAAGTCTAAAAGTAGTATAATACCAACTAATGAATCTCTACCATAGTGAATATGAGGCAATATAACTCCGCCACTTCCTTCCCCACCTATTACTGAATTGTTAGATTTCATTTTATCTACAACATTTATCTCACCTACAGCAGACCTTTCAACTATTACATTGTATTGTGAAGCTATTTTCTCGATCATTCCACTGGTACTCAAGTTGACCGTTATTATTTTATCGTAGACTTTGCTATCAAATTCATTATTTACTAAAACTGACTTCACAGAAATAGCTATCGTCTTCTCTTCACCAATAGGTAATCCCTTTTCATCAATGATAACTAGACGATCCGCATCAGGGTCAACCGCGATACCCAAATCTGCATTATTCTCTAATACAGACTGAGAAAGAAGTACCAAGTTCTCAGTAATTGGTTCAGGGGTATGTGGGAATATACCGCTATTATCTACAAATAATTCAATCACTTCACATCCTAGTTCTCTTAACAACTTTGGAACAAAAACTGAACCTGAGGCATTAACTGCATCTACTACAACTTTATAGTTCTTTCTTTCAAAGTATGATTTGATAAGAGGAATATCGAAATATCCAGAATTAATTATTGATTCAATATGAAATTGTACTGAATCTATATCTTCTATTGTTGGTATGCTATTGGGTATATTAGAATATTCAATATCGTCAGTATCATAAAGAATCCAAAATCTTTCATTTTCTTCTTTATTTAGGAAGACTCCATTACTATTTAAGAATTTCAAACCATTCCACATTTCTGGGTTATGTGAAGCAGTTATAGAAATTCCACCAATTGCTTCTGATTTCTCAGTCAATAACTGAACAGTTGGAGTTGGGCA
>JBFHKR010000035.1:0-21662 GCA_041595255.1 Chlorobiota bacterium | reverse complement strand
TTGTCGTTTTGTGAAAATAATAAACTAGAAGTAGCTATTAAAGCTAAAAGAAGTGTTTTAAAAAACTTCATATATTTTACCAATGTTGTTATAAATGCGTGTGCGAAATACGTTTAAATCGCTGAATTATTGTATAAGTAGAAATACCCAAATCTCGATTTTAATTTATTATCAAATAAAATTTCATTTCTTAAATAATATTATTATTTTGAGTTTTTACTTTAACAATTATGCTAAGTAAATATAAGTGAATATAATAAGAATCATTGTGTTAATACTTTTGGCTAGTGTATTTTACGCATGTACATCATCTAAGCCAATATCCTCAAACAAGTTCAAAGGATACAGCAAGATTAGTCAAGGTGAAATAGCCACTATGGAGTGGGATTTTGCCAATGCAACTAATGTGAAAGTTGATTTGTACGATAAACTCTACAATGCTGTAGATAGCGCTAAAGTATCTCCAAATTCTAGTAAAGAGTATAAAATAACTGCCTTCCATGAGTCAGATACCGTTGCATACAAGTGGACAGTAGAAGTAGTAAATAAAGAAGAAAAACTAGATATAGAAAAACCAGTACTAACTGAAACAAAACCAAATGCTGAAATTCCAGCATATATTCCTAATAGCACTAACTCAGAGTTTATCAATGGAGCAATAGGTCCAGAGGCCGCTCCCGTGCGTATCAAAATAATGCATTCTGCTAAAAACACTAATAACCTTGAACTAAAGACAATAATCCTAGATGAAAATGGCAATTTCATCAATGGTTTGAATTCTGAAGTTGTGGATATGTCTTTTATTCAAAAATGTAAGAAAAGTTCTAATTCTGCTGGTGATTTGCAAATACAAGAAGTACATAAGTCTGATGGTACTGACTACTCCATTATTTTCGATAATTCATCTGTTGCAGAGTTCAATTTTCCTTTATTGGAGAGAGTATTAAACTTCACGGAATCACTAAGCCAAGAAGACAGATTGATGTTCTCATATTTCAATCACAATTATACAGAATATCTTTCACTACAACCACAAAGTGAATTCTATAATGCTTTCAAAGGTTACGATTTACCAAAGCCTAGTGGTCTATCTGGATTGTACAAAGCAGTATATAACAATCTAGTTGATTTTACGGCTCAAGTTTCAAAAGATAAGAACAAAGCTCTAATACTTATCACATATAGTGAAGATAATTCTTCTCTTATTTATTCACCTGATGATATTATCAATGCCGCTCAGAATTTTGGTATTCCAGTTTTCATAATAGCTGTAGGAGATGCATTTAATTCATATACATTACAAAAAATATCGAATTCTACTGGTGGTAAATTATATACTGTACATACCGATAGTTCGCATATAGCAGAACATATAATGAAAGAAATAGATTTCGCACTCAACAATCATTACTCAGTAACATTAGATTATGATAACAATGAAAAAGAATGTGCCGATGCTTATGGTAAGCTAATACTTAAGTACGGTGAAAAAACTATAGAAGATGGTATAATACTTAACCCAACAAAAAGTGAGTTTCACTCGTATTATCAATCAGTGGCTATATTCGAACCAAAAAGCACTGAAGTAGATAATGAATACGAGGATGGAATTATTGAACTTGCTAATGTTCTTAAAAATAACCCTCACTATAGAATTAAGTTAGTAGGTCATAGTGATGATGAAGGTAGTAAAGAGTTTAATGCTGAGATTTCGGATAGTCGAGCAAACAATATAAAGAAATTAATTGTTGAAAATGGTGTAGATGCTAACCAAATATTAACTGGTTCTGAAGGATTTTCAAAACCTCTATATATATTAGGACAAACTCCATGGCAAAATAATTTTAACCGAAGGGTAGAACTAAAATGGATAAACCCATCTCAGGCTTCTCCATTCGAAATAGTAGTAGAGCAAGTCTGGACCGAAGAGGAAGCAATAACGTCATCTGAAAAGTGGAGTAAAAGAGGTTATCATACTTACTACGAAAACTACTTGATAGGTAATGAACCTGTTTATAGGGTTATGCTTTGGGGATTTGATGATGAAGAAGAAGCAAAGGAAGTAGCTTCGAAAATAATGAAAAAATTTAAAACAAAAGTAACATACAAATAAAGACAGAATAGATGAGTAAAGAGAATTTAATTGGTAAAGAAATAAAATGCCTAGATCATGGGTTTGTTAGATTAGTAGATGTGATGGGAGATGATGGCTCTATAGTCCAAGCAGCAAGGGTATCTTATGGTGCAGGGACAAAAACTGTAAATGAAGACAGAGGTCTAATCCGCTATTTGATGAGACACAAACACACGACTCCATTCGAAATGGTAGAGTTCAAGTTTCATATAAAATTACCTATATTTATAGCTAGACAGTGGATACGTCACAGAACAGCAAATGTAAATGAGTATAGTGGACGTTACTCTATAATGAAAGATGATTTTTACTTACCAGATTTGGATCAAATACGTCCACAAAGCGAAAATAATAAGCAAGGCAGAAGTGATGAAACATTCTCAACTGATAAAGCCAAGGCAATAAGAGAGAAATTGGACAATGTCCAGAAAGAGCTCTATACTGAATACGAGTCATTGTTAGGTGAAGATTTGGCTAGAGAATTAGCCCGAATCAACTTGCCGCTTTCAAACTACACTGAATGGTATTGGAAAATAGATTTACACAATCTATTTCATTTCCTTCGTTTACGAATTGATTCGCATGCCCAATATGAAATAAGAGTATATGGTGAAGCATTAGCTGGTATAGTCAAAGAGATTGTACCTCACGCTTGGCAGGCATTCGAAGATTATAGTTTGAATTCTGCAAATTTCTCTAAACCAGAATTGAATGCAATGAAAAAATTGCTTGAAGGTCAGAAAGTAGAAGATTTAGATTTGGACGAAATAGGTTTAAGTAAAAGAGAATTCAGAGAGTTTCAATTAAAATTAGAACAAATAAATCAATAGAATTAAATATGATCAAAAAATTAGTTTATATATCTACCATCTTCATAGTAGCTTTTAGTTTGAACGCTCAGACAGTTGATGAAGTATTAGATATGTATTACCAAGGGTTAGGCGGCAAAGCCAAATTTGAGTCAATTAAGTCGTGGCACTTGATAGGCAATTCGCAGTTAGGACAAAATCCACCTGGCGAATTCCAGTTTATCTACGTAGTACCGAATAAGATGAAAATAATGACAATTATTGATACTTTTGAAATAGTACAAGCTATTAATAGTGACACTAGTGGTTGGCATCAAATTCCACCTAGAGGTATAGACACACCGATAGCTATGTCTCAGTTAGAAGTAGATCAGCTGAAAGGACAAAGAGCTCTAGTACTAGGACCATTCAATAATTATAAAGAAAAAGGAGCCGATCTAACTTATAAAGGAGTTGTAAAAAGAGACAGCTCTGAATATAAAAAACTAGTACTTCAAACTAAAGTGGATGGTGTAGATGGCCCACGGTCTGACATATATCTAAACAATCAAACTAATTTGATAGAAATAATAGAGACACAAACTATGAGTGGCGGAGCTCCTGTCACATTTATCAATAAGTTTTCTAATTATAAAGATGTTGATGGTTTGATGATCCCTTTTTATTATGCTACCTATGTAGGCGGCAGAATGTACACTTCTCTAGAATTGGAAACAATAATCTTAAATAAACAATATGAGCCGAGTATATTCGATATGCCGTAAAGTGGCATAGAATCAAGTTAATACTTTGCTTTAATTTTTAATTTTGATTATTTTGCATAATTAATAAAACCACAAAAAAGAAAAAGACATTTACGGGAGTCATTTTAAATGAAAGTTGATGTAGTAATGCCCAAAATGGGCGAATCGTTACAAGAAGGAACAATCATAAAATGGTTGAAAAAAGAAGGCGATAAAATAGAAAGAGATGAGATGATATTAGAAATATCTACTGACAAAGTAGATACTGAAGTTCCATCTCCACAATCTGGTATCCTAACTAAAATATTAGCTCAAGAAGAAGAAGTTGTAGAAGTTGGTAAAAAAATAGCAGAAATAGAAACTGATGCATCGGCAGCAGCAACTAGTACTCCTGAACCATCAACGCAAGTTGAAACTCAACAATCAACTCCAACTGAAGCTCCACAACAAGAGGCTCCTGCAGAAAGCTCAAGCTCTGATGATGCTGGTGATATGCAAGATTTGGTAATGCCTAAGATGGGTGAATCCCTTCAAGAAGGTACTATCACAAAATGGTTGAAAAAAGAAGGCGATAAAATAGAAAGGGATGAGATGATATTGGAAATATCTACTGACAAAGTAGATACTGAAGTTCCATCTCCTGTTGCTGGTATATTACATAAAATATTAGTTCAAGAAGAAGAAACTGTAGAAGTAGGGTCAGTTATTGGTAAGATAGCTACTAGTGGTGGTTCAAAAAGACCTGCAGCTCAACCTACGCAAGAAGCTCCGAAACAAGCAACTCAGCCTGCAGCTGCAGCAGCTCAACCTAAAGCACAAACTACTGTACAACAAAGTGCTCCTCAAGTACAAGGAACTACATTCGAAATTCCTCGTAAAAAAGATGGGAAGTTCTTCTCTCCACTTGTAAGAGCATTAGCAAAAGATAATAATATCTCTCTAGAAGAGCTTATGAACTTAAATGGTTCGGGTTTAGAAGGAAGAATAACAAAAGAAGACTTAGAAAATTATATTTCAAATAGAGGTAGCAGACCTGCTCAAACAACAGTTTCAGCACCTGCGCAACAACAACCGGCTTCTGCTCCTGTATCTACAGCACCTTCAGCTGCTACTGCTCCTAGCTTTAGTGGTGGAGATTCTGAGATTATACCGATGGACAGAATGCGCCAGTTAATTTCTGATCACATGGTACGTTCTAAACAAACATCAGCTCACGTAACTAGTGTTGCTGAAGTAGATGTAACAGGAATAGTTAACTATAGAGAAAAAACGAAGAACGAATTCTTACAAAGAGAAGGAATGAAGTTAACTTATACTCCATTCTTTATAAAAGCTGTAGTGGATGCTATTAAGCAATTCCCTATGGTCAACGTAAGTGTAGATGGTAAAAACATTATCAAACACAATAGATTGAATCTTGGTTTCGCAACAGCTCTTCCTGATGGTAATCTAATAGTACCAGTTATCAAAAATGCTGATAATTATGGTCTGACAGGATTGCAAAGATCTGTAAATGATTTGGCGCATAGAGCAAGAACTAAACAATTACAACCAGACGATATCCAAGGTGGAACTATCACTTTAACTAACGTAGGTACATTTGGTACTCTATTCGGTACTCCAGTGATCAATCAACCGCAAGTTGCGATTATGGGTGTAGGCGCGATCAAAAAGCGTGCTATGGTAATGGAAGTAAATGGTTCACACGCTATAGTAATCAGAGATATGATGTATTGTTCTATTACATACGATCATAGAGTTGTAGATGGTATGTTAGCTGGTCAAACTCTTAAAGCATTCGTGGATACTCTTGAATCAATGAATGAAAATACGATTACATTATAATCAAATCTATAATTAGATAGTTAATTTAAAAGCCTCGCTAAAAAGCGGGGCTTTTTTGTTGTATTAGGTTTTTATTCGAAAGTCGATAATATTCACTATATTGTATTTATAACTACAGAAATTACAGATGAATTATGATTAAATACTTTCTTCTTTCTCTACTGATTATTAGCACTTCCTACGCTCAAATAAATAATGCTGGTGGTCCTCATAACTATATCGAACAGAAATTCGATGTTTTAGAGTACCGACCTATTATTACAATTGAAGATCACAAATCAAAATTCATACGCGGTGATGTCAATATCAAATTAGAATGGAAAAATGTATCAGATGACAATTATTTCAATTTTCATTATGAAGATTTAACAATCGATAGTATATTCTACGATGACATTTACATACCAGAAATAATCGTAACTACTAATAGCGAGACGGAAAGAATCTTATACTATTCGATCAAACCAATTAATGACAATAAGCAAGCTACTATAAGAATAGTTTACCACGGTACTATGACTAGCGAGGGTGGTAGCAATGATTGGGGTGGTGTACATTATTCGCAGGGAATACTATATGCTATGGGAGTTGGCTTTTTCAATGATTATGTAAGTTGTACACGCCATTGGATGCCTAGCTTTGACCTACCCTCTGATAAAGCTCGTTATACCGGTACTTTTATAGTACCTGATTCTTTGATGGCTATTTCCAATGGGAAGTTATTATCCAAAGTTGATACGCTTGATGGAATGAGTAAATACACTTGGACTCTAGGTGATGACTTAGCTGCTACTTATTTGCTTACATTCGCAATTGGTAAATTTGCAGAAATAGACATTCCAACAGAAGGTAAGCCACCTGTTAAATTATATATGTATGACAACCAAAACTCAATTGCATCAGGTAAACTTGTTTTTAAACTTGTTCCAGAGATGATAAAAGCTTTTGAGCAGTTCTTCGACTATGATTATCCTTTCGAGACTATGGGGTACTACGCTGCTAGTAAAGGTGCTATGGAGCACCAAACTCTAGTAACTATGAGCCAAAATCAGATTGTCGGTAAAGCCAATGCCATGGATACTATTTATTCTACAGCTGCTCACGAGTTAGGGCACCAATGGTTCGGTAATCTGGTAACTCCTTATGATTTCCGAGATGCTTGGCTTAATGAGGGCTTTGCTGTATTCACCGAATATGTATGGATAGAAAGTAAGTTGGGCAAAGATAAATACAAAGAAGAGCTGATGAAACTCCGCTCTTCTTATATCAATAGTACAGCAAAAGCAGAACAGCATATCCCTCTCTATAATTTTCATAGATTCTCCAAGAATAATTATCCATCTACTATTTACCAGAAAGGCGGTCTGATATTAGCTCTCATTAGAGATATAGTAGGTGATGAAATCTTTAAAACTAAAATAAATGAATATTTGACTACTTATGAGAATGCTAATACTAATACTGAAGAATTGATAGCCATTTTCAATGATGAGTTACCTCAGTCATTTTGGGATACTTGGGTCTATGGTCGTGGCTTTCCAGAAGTTGATATTACCACATTCCAAGATGATGAGTACGCATATGTAGTAGTTTCCCAAAGAGAAAATGAGTTTCAGACTTACGAATTTGATTTATTCTATGAAGTAATATTCGAAAATGAAATTAAATACCTTACACATAAGATAACTAATGCAGTTGATACACTTATCACCGAACGTTCATCTAATTTAAAAGGTGTAGAAATCAATGACAATCTATATTTATATAAAGTGATGAGTAATAATAGATTGACTTCTGTTGATGAAGAGTTTGAAACGAGTATTTATTTAAAAAATAATATTATTGATAATGAATTGGAGCTTAATTTCGGCAAATCTTCTAATTATAATATCGAAATTGTAACTTTAGATGGTAGAAAAGTGTTTATTGAAAGTGGTGAATATTTCGGATTTGTAAAATTTAATTTGAGTTCACTTGTAGCTGGCACTTATTTCGTTTATATTCGTTCTAATGATAATAATACAATGAAAAAAATAATTGTGAGATAGGATTTGGCAATATTAGATGTAAATGAATATATAGATAATTACAATGAGATTTCGAACTCAATAAATAAGGACAAAATTGGAAAAGTAAAGATACTCTCCGTTTCTAAATCGCACCCAGTGGAAGCATTAGTTAATGCATATAAGTCAGGATTAAGAGTTTTTGGAGAGAATTATGTCCAGGAAATGGTTGATAAATACGATACCGTTTCAGAAGAAATGAAAAAGAATATAGAATGGCATTTCATAGGACATTTACAAACGAACAAAGTAAAGTATATCGCTTCTTTTGTAAACTGTATTCATTCAGTCTATAAATTGAAATTAGCTAAAGAAATAGACAAAAGAGCACAAGAAAACAATAGAAAGATTGATTTACTATTGCAAGTTAATACTTCTGGTGAAGAGTCTAAATCGGGATGTGAGCCAGAAGAAGCTGAATCCGTTATAAAAAGTTGTTTGGAGTTGGAAAATATAAACTTCATCGGATTGATGACTATATCGGGATTAGAAAGCAACAACGAAGAGCGAAGAGAAGAGTTTAGATTACTACGAAAAGTTAGAGACGAGATCGAATCAAATCTATCTATAGAATTACCCGAATTATCGATGGGTATGACTTCTGATTATAATGAAGCAATAGAAGAAGGTGCCACAATGATTAGAATAGGCACGGCAATTTTTGGAAAAAGAGAATATACAAAATGAAAAGAATATTAGTACTAGTATCAATAGCATTGTTTGTCATGTCTTGTAGCAAAGAAGAGAGAGTTATTGATAATTCTATCGTATCACTAGATTTATATTTAGCTGATTCTATCAATAATGATGTAAGTATATATCATTATCCATCACTTGAAATATCTAAAGCTAATTTACTAGCAAATGCAGGTATAACTATTAACTCACCTATTTCTAATATAAGGGAATTTCAGAAAAGAATCTATATATTAGTCCCAGGAGATGACAAGATGATTGTATTTGATGCTATTGCTGATACACTCCTAGCTGAAAATGAATTTCCGTTTGGTTCAGGTCCATTCGACATAAGCTTTGCCAATGTTGCAGATGGGTTTGTGATGTTCAAATATGCTCCTTATATAATCAACTATGATTTGGTTTTCAATAAAAGTGCAAGAACTCTCGATGGGAAGAGTATTGTGTCCTCTATTGTTGAGTATGATAGTTACTCTTTTATGACTGAACCTCAATCTCAGAAAGTCAGCATATTAGATAACAGAACATACAGAAATGTAGGTGAAATAGGTATTAGTGGAATACCAATTCTTTCTGCTATTACTTCAGAAAATGAGGTTTTTGTTGTTACTCAAGGTTATAGTACACAAGTAGGTGAAGAAGCACCTATAACAATCCCTAGTCAAGTACACTTCATAAATCCAGTTGATAGAAATTTAAGATATACACGAGAGTTAGGTGATAATCTAATAAACGCAAATGAAGTTATACCTACTGATCTGGCAACAACTCCTATAGGTTATGCTTTTGTTACTACTAATAAAGGGCTATTGAGAATGGATACTCGTAACGATGGTAATCTATTTGATATAAGTAAAAGGATATTCACTCGAATCGAATATAATGCACAACGAAACGGCCTTTATATGTTAGAACATACTACTTCAGGTGCTAAAATTGCAGAAGCAAGCGCTGTAAATGGACGAGTAGTCGGGGATGTAGAAATACCTAATAATACTAATTGTTTCCACCTATCTAATTAGATGAATATAAATAAAGAACTAATTAATCTAACTTCACTTTTAGATTTCAGTAATAAATTAACTCAGAATCTGAGTGAAGAGTTTATTATCAACTCTACATTATTTACTATAATTGGTAAGTTGAGTATATGTGGCGTCAAGGCTACGAAGTACACTGACGATAAATTAGTTTCTACTTTTAAAAAAGGAAAGTTAGAATGCGACACTCAAATTACTGAAGTCATTCATATAGATAGTAATATAAAATACGTATTTCAATTAGGGCAAAAAGTAATAGAATCACAAATTTCAGATGTAGAAAAACAATATGTAAAATTGATAATTTCAATTGCTGCAACTGCATTAGAGAATTATTATAATTTTAAGAATTTACAAATTCAGAAAATACAGGCCGAAAAGAAAAGTCAGCTATTAGAGACTCTTTTCGAAATTAGTCGTAGTTTCAGTGGGTTATCTTCCGAAGAAAAAATTGTTAAAGCCCTTGCGTTCAATATTATGGGTCAGTTAATGACCAATAAGTTTGCTGTAGTAAAAACTAATGGCAATGATAATATTCTCAAAAATAATCTTGGTATATCTAATAAAGATCTTTTGGAGTTAATCCCAAATCTAGTTAATCTAAAAAATATAACAGAGCTAGATGAGAAGTATAAAGATATAATCAAGATAGCTTCCCCTATGAATATATCTGGTAATACAGAAGGGTATTTGATTATCGGGCCTAAAATGTTAGGTGAGTATGACGAACAAGACTTTAGCTTCGTTTCGAGTTTGGCATCGACGGCTATCTCGGCATTAGAAAATGAAAGACTAATCCAAGAAGAAATAGAAAAGAAAAGATTTGAAACGGAATTAGGATTAGCAACAGAAATACAAAAAAGATTACTCCCTAAAAGTAAACTTGAAACTGATAAATTCAGTTTTTACGGCATGACAATACCTTCTAATGAAGTAGGAGGAGACTATTTCGATTATGTGAAGATTTCTGAGAGTAAATATCTATTCGTAATAGCCGATGTAACAGGCAAAGGGATGCCGGCAGCACTTATAATGTCTAATATGCAAGCAGCTATACAATCTCTTGCACCTATAGAGAAAGACTTAAAATCATTAGTTGATACTGTCAACAAAGTAGTATATCGTAGTACATCGAAGGACATGTTTATCACTGCTTTCTTCTGTTTACTAGATAGTGACAGTAATACTTTGGAATACATAAACGCTGGACATTTTTACCCATTGCTATCAGATAACGGGAAATTGTCTGAACTGAAAGTCGGTGGAGTGATTTTGGGTTTTCTTCCTTCCCCTTTAGTTTATAATTCGGAAATTTTACCTTTTGAAGATACATTGGTATTATATACAGATGGACTAAACGAAGCTACTGACCCAGATGGGAACGAACTAGGTATGGAAGGAGTTAAAAAAATAGTCCTTGAAGCAATAAAATTTCAGCCGAAAGAAGCTGTGGATTATATACTAAATGAAGCACAGAGATTCTCAGATAATGATCAATTATCTGATGATATAAGTATAGTGGTCATCAAAAAGAAATAATATTCAATTAGAATTTGCTTATGTACTCAATTCCAAAGAATCTTACTAATGAGTTGGAAGCCTTGAAATTTGCAAATGCATCTCTGAACATTAATGTAACTGTAAGATTCTCAGAAGCTGCCCATTTAACCTGGAAATTTAACAATCCTTTGCTATCCATAGAGTATGAATTGTCTTCCAAGTTTGCATTGAATTCAGCACCAATCGATATTCTCTTATAGATTGTTTGTTCTGCGCCGAAATAGAAATTGACACTTCTATCATCTGGCAGTGGTTCTAATGAATAGTTGATACCAGCGTGTACATAAACTAATCCAACAGGCCATTTGAAACTCTTAGATGAAGCTAGATAAAATCCAGGAGAAGCGGTTTGATATCTGCTTAAAGAGTCATTATAAAGTCCTAATCCTTGCGAATTCAAGCCAAGTGCTAGTGCAGGGAAAGACTTAGTTTCGTCTAATATTCTATATTTTATCTGAACACCAGGGAAATCCTGAAAAGAAGGTGTGCTGGTCCCAATAATATTACTACCACCAAAACTAACACCTAATAAGAAATTCTCAAATGGAGAAGCAGCAAATTCAGTCATCATACCTCCAGATTGCATAAGAAATGCGTTTACCTCAAAAGTACCTTTAGGTATAATACCTGCCGTTGGCATATCCACTATTCTCCTAGATTCAAAAGTAGCATCTTCGCCAGCAGAGCCCTCAGACAGTAGAGTAACAGGAAGTAACGAAATTATCAGAATAATATAGTATATTGTAATGTTCTTCATTTGTATATTTATGATTTATTTGGGAATATATGAGATTCATATACAATATAACGATTTTATTGCTAATATCATATTTATTTAGTTGTAAATCAGCTAAAATAATAGCGATAGATAAGACAGAAGTACCATTTTATACTGTAGATTCTGTCTTTATAGTCACCCCCACTTACAAGTTCAATCAAAACGATTTTACACTTAGTTTAGAATTAGAGAAATTATTGAATGTGCAAGAATATCATTTTCCTTCTTCTGAACAACTTAGAGTAATAATTAAAGACGATATGGGTAAAACTATAATAAATACTGCCAAAAATAAAAATTTCTTTAGTGCTATATCCCCTGTTGAGCCATTATTCCCAGGAAGTAAGAAGGTCTATGCTTACTCATATAATGGGGTAAATCTATTTGAAGAACTAGATGAAATTGAAATTTATATGATTCTACCAATTAAACCCAATGAAATAGTTTTTACAAAAAGAATTAATTTGAAAGAATGAGCGACGATAATAAATATATGCTACTCGCTATAGAGCAAGCCGAATTAGGCAAAGGTAAAGTTTCACCAAATCCACTTGTCGGTTGCGTTATAGTCAAAAACGATAAAGTTATTGCTACTGGTTACCACAAGGAATTTGGAGGCCCACACGCTGAAGTTGATGCTATTAGTAAGATCGATGGTAATTTGAAAGGATGTACTGTATATGTCACATTAGAACCGTGTACTCATCACGGTAAAACACCTCCGTGTGCTGATTTGCTTGTTAAAAAACAACCAGACAGAGTTGTAATAGCAATGGAAGACCCTAACCCAATAGTAAAAGGTAATGGAGTTTCAACTTTAGTGGGCAACGGAATAGAGACATCTGTAGGAATACTAGAAGATAAAGCAAAGGCACTCAATAGAGTATTCATTACTAATATGCTTGAGAATAGGCCCTTTGTTACTGCCAAATTTGCGATGACTCTAGACGGATTTATGGCTCAAAAAGATCATGAAAGTAAATGGATATCATGCGAAGACAGTAGAACTGACGTACATAAATTCCGCTCATTAGTTGATGCAATATTGGTTGGTAGCGGTACAGTCCGCCAAGACAACCCAATGCTTGATGTTCGGTTAGTGGAAGGTCGTAATCCAAAAAGAATTATATTGGCAAGTCACTTGCAATTACCACTCACTTCTCACCTCCTAAAAGATGAGAATGCTAAGAAAAATACTATTATTTATTGCACAAATGAAGCACAGAATATAAAACTAGTCGATCAGATGCGCAGCGAAGGGTTAAATGTTAAATCAATTTCTAAGAACAGCAAAGGTAAAGTAGATGTGAGCCTAGCACTTCGAGACTTGCTCAAAGAATATAACATAGGTCATATTATGCTAGAAGGTGGTGCAAAGCTTTTCTCAGAATTCTTTGAACTAGATTTGATAGATGAAATAATCACATACCAAAGCCCAAAAATACTTGGGGCAGGTATATCACCTTTCGAATACATCAGACCGCTTCACTTATCAGACAACAGTAGATTCCAGTTAACGAATACGGAAGTAATAGGTACGGATATAAAAGCGGTATGGGTAAGAAAGTAAGACCATCAAATGATAATTTGCCTAGAGGTATGTTTTTTATTGGTATAGTATTAATTATCATTTCATTATATCCTATTTATAAAAACTCAACTCTTCCCGATAAATCTGAACTATTAAAAACTTCTGGGAAAGTAATAGATCTTATTAGAAAAAGAGGTATTAGAGGAGCAGATAGAATTGAAATAGCATTTTTAAATAATGACAAGAAGTTTATTTTAGATGATATCATCCTTAAAAACATAAGCAATTATAAACTAAACCAAATCAAAAACAATGTGATATTAGAACTTGGTATAGATACTAATTGCAGTGTGATAAATGAACTATCGATTACTTCAGATAATATATACTCGATAAAAATAAACGAGAAAGAAATAATTAGTTTCAATGAAATTATTGATATTAGATTTAGAAATAATCTAAAATATTTTTTATTCTTTCTTATTTCTGGTTTGCTAACAATTGGATTAGCACTACTTTATATTTATAAAATTAACAATAAGACTCATATAACATGAAAAAAATATTCATCACAATTATATCAACTCTTATACTCATCTCCTGTTCGGAGCAAACGCCTTACCAAGACGGTGTTAAATATATATATAAAGTAAAGTATTCTAAGTCAGAATTTGAAGATATAATGACAGTCGAAAAAACTGTTGTATCTGGATTTGCTTCAAAGATTATGTTGGAAACAGAAGTCAGGCAAGACCCAGGTAGTAGCACTGGTTATAGTATAGAATCTAACGTATCTAATAGTACTCAGAAGATACAATTGCCTCACCCACTAGGGGAATACCTTGATTTGACAAACCTTTTACCTCCTCCAACAATCGAGTTCCCAGTTGCAATCGGGGATTCTATTCATACAGAGCATACTGTCAAATTCAAACATAGCCCATATAATGGTTATATAATAGAAGGTTATATAAAAGTAATGGGTAGAGAAATAGTTAACAATCACATAGCCAAAGACTCATGCTGGGTTTTGAAAGCATATAAAAATAGTACTACTGATACAATGGCCACTTTTTATTACAATGATAAATACGGCTTTATAGAGTTAGATTACCAAATTGGGGCCGACAATATCACTATCACCTTGGATTCTCTAGATATAGACTAATTTAAAACCTGTGTAACTCCATACATCTAAGTACTTATACGTAGTAAAATAATTACACAGTGTGCAACCCATTTGTTACACACGTTGTTTTTTTATTTTTCTATTTAATTTTGCAATATTCTTTTATCTCATTATTTTTCAAACTGTTACATAGCTTCAAAAGGGATTTAAAAAAAATTGGCACTGTATTTCTATTGTAACTAATAAGATGTTCATCAGTATTATATAACAATAGAAATAAAATTAATCAATGGAGTATAAAATGAAGAAAATCACAATAATAGCTCTTATAGCTTTGATGGGAATAATGTCATCATACAAAGTATCAGAAGCCCAATTCTTTGGTGTGGTACTTTCACTAACAGGTTATATAGTAGATAGTGATACTAAAGAACCAATTGCGATGCGTGTAGAAGCTTTTGACTCTAAAGGTAATCGTATATATTATGGTCGTACAAAATCGGAAAACGACGGTTATTATTTTATAACTGGTCTAAAACCTGGTGCCAAATACACTGTAAAACTAAGTGACAATGAAAGGTATGCAGATAAAGAGGAAACGATATCAATGCCAGAAGTAGATAACTACGAAGAAATCAAGAAAGATTTCTTAGTTGAAGACAATAAAGAAACAGCACAACCTGGTAAATAGATAATCAATTAAGAGTAGCACAATGCTACTCTTTTTTTATTAAAATTTTAGCGCCAACCCATATTGGAATCCCCATTTGTGGGTTGATAATAGTTGAGAGTCAAATTGGTAGAAACCAGAAGTCCACTCTGGACCACCGAAAACTGCTAACTTGTTAGATATATCATATACTAACCCAGCTGAGGCTTTTGTGACCCAACCACGATTAGTACCGCCTAAAAGTACCGAAGTCATCGGTCTAAACCCATCTATTATTTGTAACTCATTGAACTTGTATGTAGCTCTAACACCACCCCAAAAAGTAAGTTGATTTTCAAGCATAGTTTCTTCATTACTAAAGGAATTCGAATTTATTTTTTTAACGAAAAACTCTTGTCCAAATTCTAAACCTAATTCGAACTCATCATTAACCGAATACATCAAGGCAATACCAATATCGTTGATAGCAGGAGCTTCAGTAGAAGATAAATCAGGTGTTTTAAGTGAGGTATTGGTTATACCTCTACCTTGTAAACTGAATAACATTTGCTGCTCTGATTCCTTAACCATAATTCTATTCGTTGGATTAACTATAAATCCACTTGGTCTATCATTTTGAATGTTAGGTAATAATTCTTGATTTGCCGATAAACTTTCCGATGAAGTAGGTATTAATTCTATGTTCTGACTAGTGTTAAACTCTTTTTTACTTTCGCTTACATCGTAAATATTGTCACTTGCTATAGAACTCTGCGAATTATCAGCAATTCTATTAGAACTACTCACAGCAGAACTTATATTCGATTTAGTCTTATAATAGTTTCGATTCTGATTACTACTAACAGTAGTATTATTTGATAAAGAAGAAACAATAGGAACCTCCATTTCTATAGGCATAGCGCTTGAAAGTTCTGAGTATTGAGAGTTTCTTAATGTTGGCTTGGAATCTTCGATATTATTAGTGACATCATTATTATTCATAACCATAAATGTTGCAAAAACACCAACCATACCTGCAATAAGGGCAGCACCAAGCTTACTAGATAAAAACGCCGCCGATGCTGCAATCATTCCACTATTTTGTAAGTAGTACCAAAGACCACTACCACCAAGACCAATACCGGCCAAGACAGTACGACGAAGATGCTCTGGAGGTGCTTCTGTTGCACCACTCATCATTTGTTTCATTTTTACAAGATCTAGGAATTCTTGTGTTAGCTCTGGGCTATTCGAAACTTCATTTAAAACTTCTGCTGTATCTATACCTTCTGATTCTCCATCTAAAAGTAGGTGTAGTTTTTCTGAAGTTGTCATATTAGTATTATCCATATTCATCTAATTATAATCTTTCATTTCTTCAAAATAAGGTGCTAAAAGCTCTCTGATTTTTCCTTTAGCTCTGTATATTCTTATACGAACAACTGGCATAGTAGTACCGACGGCTTCTGCTATTTCTTTATAAGACATATCTAGGTACTCTCGCAAGACTATTACTTCACGATATTTTTTGGGCAAAGCATCGAGTGCCGTTTGTAATAGTTCATTTAATTGCCTGTTACCATAGCTTATATCGTAATGAGGTAATTGCAGATCATCCAAAGAGACTTTATCATTATATTTTTTCGATTTTTCGTTGAGGCAAAGATTTCGGGCAATTTTTATAAGATAACCAGACACATTGGTCATCACTCTTTCTTGCTTTGCTCCCTCAAAGAACCTAGTAAATGTCTCTTGGAAAATATCTTCAGCCATTGGGTCATTATTCAAAACTTTACGACAATAGGTATAAACATTCGTCGAATGTCTCCTATAAAGCTCGTCAAATGCTTTCTTGGATCCTGATTTAGATCCTTTCAGCATATAGTAGAGCTCAGTGTCCGATATGTCTTTATAATTTTTGCCCATTGCTCTTATTACAATAACAGTTATGTTCCTTGTTTGTCACAAAATAATGATAAATTCTATAATATTAGTAGTATTTAAATGATAATTATTATAAAACTAGCGATATAGATATAAAAAAATCTACGTTTCGAATAGTGAAAGTAGATTTTTTCAAGTGAATATTTATTTTGAGTATTATTTCATACTGTTCAATACATCGACAGCAAAACTATCAAGTATTCGGTTGCTATTAGACAATACAGCAACAAACTTACCGGCAGAAGTAAAACCAATGAATGCGGCATTACCGTAGGTATTACCATTGTGCCAGTAAACCGTGTTACCCCCAAGCGGTGTTATATGCCATCCCAAGCTCATTCGCATATTTGGGTTCGGTTCGAATGTAATTGTCCTTGATATTTCTAGCACTTTTTTATCGAACACAGGAGTTTTAGTTACGAATTGATTTAGATATTTAGCCAAATCTGTTGTTGTACTGTAATAAGCTCCAGCCCATTTCATAACATCAAATTCCCATGCTGGAGTAGGAGAATTTTCTATAAAGGGTTGTACTTCGCGTTCTTTCTGCTTATCTGTAAGCTCCAACCCTGTATCTTTCATACCAGCTTTATCAAATATTTCTTTCTCTATATATTTCTCTAATGTGATGTTCTTATTTTTAGTCAGATAAGTATCAAGTATATTACCTAACAATCCATAACCTAGGTTAGAATATTCGTAGGACTTACCCGGCGCTCTAACTAGTTCATAATTAGCAAGAAAATTATAAAGCATTGAAGAAGTATAGTTTTGATATGGCTGCAATGAATCTGTTATACCTACAAAAATGTTGACAGGTAATCTAGGCAAACCCGATGAATGGTTCGCTAGTTGCACCAATGTAATATTAGATATATTAGTGTCTTTGAAAGTAACGAAAGGTAATATTTCCTTTACTTTAGTTGTCAGTTTCAGATCACCACTTACAACTAGATTACTAAGAGCGTGAGCCGTAAATAGCTTAGAAACACTACCTATCTGGAAGATTGGGTTATTATTATCTGATTCTTTGCTACTAAGTAAGTAAGTTTTGTAACTACCATCATCATCCAAATAAGTGAACGACGTAATATTATTTTCTAGACTATCGCTATAAGCCTTGTAGTCTTCATTTATTAATTTTGCCAAATCCGCCCCATTAGCGTCTAGAGCCAATGCAAAAACTAATAGTAAAAAAATATTTTTAAAATTCATACTAAACCTAAATAATTTGTTTTCCATTTATCCACGTTTGCTCAACGTGATTAATACCAAAATGATAAAAAATATCGACATAATTAGCAAAATTGCAAATAATAAAATCTGCTTTTTTACCAACTTCTAAGCTACCAACTTCATTCGATTTGCGAATAGAATAAGCGCCATTGATAGTAGCTGCACTTATTGCTTCCTCTGCAGTCATTCCCATATTAATAACAGAAAGTGACATAATAGTTTGCATATTCTCTGTGAAGCAAGAACCCGGATTACAATCTGTTGCTATAGCGGCAATCACTCCAGAGTCAATTAATTTTCTTGCAGGGGCATAAGGCATTTTGATGAAATATGCTGTACCTGGAAGCAACCCTGCAACTGTACCTGCATTTTTCAAATTAGCAATACCCTCGTCTGATACAAATAATAGATGGTCGGCTGATATAGCACTAGAGTTTGCAGCCATTGTAGCCGCACCAACGTCCGCAAGTTCATCGCAATGTGCTTTGGGCATCAAACCATATTTCTTTCCTGCTTCTAATACTCTCGTTCCTTCATCAGTTGTATAATACCCCTTATCAACGAATACATCGTTGAACTCAGCTAGTTTATTTTCTGAGATATAAGGTATCATTTCATTTACAATTTGGTTTATATAAGCGTTTCTGTCACCTTTCAGTTCCTTCGGAAAATCGTGTGCCCCCATAAAAGTAGGAGTTATACGGAGTGGGAGTGTTTCAGATAGGTGACGAATAGCTTCTAGCTGCTTTATCTCCCCTTCTATTGTTAAGCTATAACCAGATTTTATTTCCATCGAAGTAGTACCATACTTTGCCGCTGACATAGCTAAACCACGACCTACTTCAGCCAACTCTTCTACACTAGCTTTTCTAGTAGCGTTGACAGTGGTTTGTATACCGCCACCAGCTTCTGCTATCTCAGCATAAGTAGCACCTCTAAGCCTCATTCCGAATTCTGCACTTCTATTCCCTCCAAAGACTACGTGAGTATGCGAATCAACTAAACCAGGTAGTACGGTCTTCCCTTTCAAATCTATTTCTTGATCTATATTATAGTGAGATATAATATCTCCCAAATCACTAGTCTCGCCTATCCACTCTATAACGTCGGAAACTATCATAGCTCCATTTTTTATTTCGCCAATATCTTGCATTTGCTCACCAACTTTATAGAGAGCACCATCGCTATTGACTGTAACTAAAGAATTGATATTTTTGAAAAGTATTGACATTATAAGTATCCCTCTAGTCCTTTTGCTTTCATTGCATCGACTATTTGTTTTACATGTTGGGCATCTTTCTTATAGCAACTCATAACAGAATCATCTGTCTGTATAAGTACAGCTTCATTTAGACCATAAGCCGTAGCTAATCTGTTGGATGAGTTAATAATAATCGAATTATTGCAATCAATTGCCACTACTTCACCTTTGATTATATTACCATTGTCATCTTGGTCATTAACTCTATCAAGAGCATCGAAAGCACCGAGATCATCCCAATGGAAATTGGCCTCTGTTACCACAGCTTTTTTAGTTTTCTCCATTAAGGCATAATCAATAGAGATACCCGAGAAAGATTCAAATACATCTCTCATGTTAGGATTTGATTCTATTAATTGGTCAATCTTATTGCCAATCTCAGGAGCATTTAGCTTCATTTCTTCAATAAAAGTATCTAATCTGTAGAAGAACATACCACTATTCCAAAGGTATTTACCAGAGGAGAGATATTGCTCTGCAGTTGTTTCATCTGGTTTTTCTTTGAAGCTAACCACTTCATAAATACCGATTTCATCATCATTCAATTTATTACCAATTTCTATATATCCGTAACCTGTTTCAGCTCTATCTGGGACAATACCAATAGTCGAGATAACACCGTTTTGTTCTACATAATCAAGAGCTTTGGATATAGTATTACGGAAATTTTCTTCTGGCTCTATAATCTGATCTGCAGTAAGAACCGCAATAGATTGCTCTTTACCAGAGTTTTTATCAGCTAAAATCCCTGCCGCTAGTGCGAGACAAGGTGCTGTATTTCTCTTTGCAGGTTCTGCTATTATATTTTCTTTTGGGAGCTGAGGTAGTGCATCTTCTATCGGCTTTTTTAGATGCTCACCCGTTATGATATAGATATTCTTATAATCTATCATTGGGGCGACTCTATCTATAGCCTCTGCTATCATTACTTTTCCGGATGAAGTCAGCTCTAGTAATTGTTTCGGTTTATTTTTTCTGCTCAATGGCCAAAATCGCTCACCCGAGCCGCCAGCCATAATCACTACATTTCTAATCATATATTTTCAAATGGTTTTTATTTTGCAAATCTAATACTAAATCATCAGCTAAATAACTTATTTTATTACCAAATTGGTACATACCTACTTCTCCATCTATGTATTTCACACTTTCACCTTGCCAAGATAATTGATTATTTTTCACATCAATTATCTTCATATGCATTTGCATCTCTATCTCAAGAATTCTTTGCATTTCTTTGTGAGTTGATACGGAAGTGGTAGTTTTAGTATTCTTCTTTGTTGTGTCATTATCAACTTTCGTTTGAGTATTAGTAACTACTCTAGGAATAAGTTCATCTCGTACAACTTCTTCTGACAAACTTACTAATAAAAAAGCATCATAGCCATTATTGTTCAATACAGTATTGTAATATTCTTCTGTCCAATCTTCAAGAGGAGGAAATAATACTGACCCTTCTGTAGCAAATGTTCCATTATCCCTAAAAGAACTTACAATTATTTTTTCGTAGAATTTTCGTTCGGCTAGCGTACGTCCTTCGACTAGGACACAAACCTTTTGATAAGTTTTATTGAAGTAATTAGGATGAGTATAAGAGGTCATCTGCACTGTCCTGCGAATACAAGAAGTGATAAACAATGTAGATAAAAATAGTAATGTAATTAGTAAAAGTTTTCTTTTCATCTCCCCTCCACAAAATAGTATAACTACTAAATTAAAAAACAATCTTACATATATAACAATTATTTACAAATTTAGTTTCAGAGTTGAAGGTATGAGCTATCTCTTAATATCACAATCACGGATTAATTGGACTACGGATGGCACAGATTGTAGAGACGTATAGCATACGTTTCCAAACACTACAGGAACCACTTCACTTGAGAAGACGCAAAGCATCCGAAGTATCCAGTAGTACTCAAGTAGCAATTCAATATTAGTAGAACCTGTGGATCAATCTAACATAAAAACATTAGGAGTTGAATAGAAATGGGACTTTAGGTCCTTATGTTTAGAGTATGTTTTCTATCACTTTGCCTAAAGCCAATGGCAATACATCGAGCTATGTTCCTTGGGAGGAGCTGTCAGAACTTGTTCTGACTGAGGAGGATAAATAAAAACGGCCTTCTTCGTTTATCCACCTCCGTCTGACACCTTGCGGTGTCATCCACCTCCGCTAGCGGAGGACATTCCCGTTTTTTTTAGTTCAGGAAATAAATAAATTCCTTGTAAGTCCCAGCA
>JBFHKR010000034.1:0-21771 GCA_041595255.1 Chlorobiota bacterium | reverse complement strand
TCTGATGCGAATTAATATCGAAAACAAATTCAATGTGAAAAAAGGTACAACTATTAAACTCAACTTTGATCTTGCAGCATTTTTTGAATACCCATATGTTATTAATATAACAGAAAATGCACCTATCACACATTCTGATAAGGCAGCTGACTTCGGTTTGAGTAGTAAATTGAGTAAGAATTTACTTAATGCTTTTACAATAAAAGGAGATAATTGAAATGAAAAACCATTTATTAGTATTATTAACTGCACTTATTCTTATATTTATCACACTTACATCATGTAATGAGGATGATAATACAATAGGTCCAAAGGAAGATTTCAAAACAACTCCTTATACTCTTGTATTGCCTAGTAATCTGCCCCCTGCTATTTTACCAGCTGACAACCCACTAACTTATGAGGGAATCGCTTTAGGTAAGGCACTTTTCTTCGAGAAAATGATGTCTAAAGATGGTACTATTTCTTGTGGTTCATGCCATAACCAAGGCAATGCATTTACTGATAATGATAAGAAATTTTCTGAAGGAATAGAAGGGAAAATAGGTGATAGGAATTCTATGCCTATATTCAATATGTTCTATCATACTAAAGGCTTTTTCTGGGATGGACGTGCAAAGTTACTCAGGGATCAATCTTTAGGTCCAATAGAAAATCCATTAGAGATGGGGGAAACATTAGAAAATGTTGTAAATAAATTACAAGCTGAATCTAAGTATCGCAAACTTTTTTATAAAGCCTTTGGTGACTCCTCTGTGAATAGTATGAAAATGAGTTTGGCAATGGAACAATTTATGTTGACATTTGTTTCTGGTGATTCCAAATTCGACAAAGTCGAAAGAGGTGAGGCCACTTATACGGACTCTGAACAAAGAGGCAAAGAATTATTTTTCACTGAATTTGAAACAAGTGGAGATGCACGTGGTGCTGACTGTTTCCATTGTCACGCAACAGCTGATTTCTCTAATCATGAATTTATGAATAATGGATTAGATGAGGAGTCAGAATTTACAGATTTAGGCAGAGCTAAGTTTACTGAAAGACCAACTGATAACGCTAAATTTAAAACTCCTTCATTGAGAAATATTGCTGTCTCAGGACCATATATGCATGATGGTCGTTTTGCTACATTAGAAGAAGTAATAGAACACTACAATAGTGGAATAAAAGAATCATCGACTTTAGATGTGAATATACATGGAATCAAAGATGGAATGAACCTAACAGAACAAGAAAAGCAAGACTTAGTTGCTTTCCTTAAAACCTTGACGGATGATGTATATCTTACAAACACAGAATATAAAGAAAATAACTAACAATTTAAAATGGTTACAATTATGAAAAAATTAATAATCGCTTTAGTACTCGTACTTTGCACAAGTTCTGGAATGGCAACAGAAATAAATTTAGTAATAAATCACAATGTAGATGGGACTCCATTTAAACTAAATACAGAATATCTTAACGCAGATGGTGTTAAATATAAAATTACAAGGTTAGAATACTATATGTGTTTGTTTGAAATAGATGGCCAATTGCTAGAAGGTAAATACATTCTTGGTAATGGAAATATTTCTAATTATTATCTGGGTAATCTAGATGTAGAGGAAATAAGTAAAGTGAAAGTATCATTTGGGGTAGAAAAACAAGAAAATATTGGAAAGGATCCAAACCGATTTGATCTCTTACATCCTTTAGCTCCTAAGAATCCATCTATGCACTGGGGTTGGAATGCTGGATATAGATTCTGGGCAATAGAAGGAGTGTCTGACCCTGATGGTGATGGACAATATGATAAATCATTTCAATATCATATTCTTGGTGATGAATCATTCAGAAGTTTATCGTTTGACTTGAATACAGTTAAAACAGATGGGGCATTAAATGTAGAAATCGATTTTAATCTACAAAAATTATTAGCACCTATTAATATGACTCAATTCGGTATATTCCATGACTTTTATAATAACTCAAAAGAGATTAGAGATTTAGTTGATAATATTACTACATCTGGAGCTTTAACTAGTAGAACTACAAGTTCGGTTGAAACTGTAAACAAGAGTATAGATATATCTCCTAACCCTTCATCAAATTATCTGAATGTTGATTCCAAGTTTATAAATTCTAATTACAAAATTATTTCAATGAACGGTTCAACAACACAAACAGGTATTATTAATGGTAACAGAATCGAGATAAAAGATCTAACAACTGGTACATTCATAATTATGATAAAAGACCGAATTGGTAATATCAATACAGCCAAGTTTCTTAAACAATAAATTATCTGCTTGATATTTTTAATAAATACCGTTATCAAGTAAAATCCTCGTCTGTTAATAGGTGGGGATTTTTATTTAAAATACTTTTTGAATTAGTTATTTCATGCCATCCCAATTTTTGGGCACAACTTTATTACCTCTTCGGATTGGAGTACACAGTCTTTTTAAGCAATTTACATAGCCAGAGTAACCTAGTTAGCTTAGTATCACAATTAACATAATTAACATATACTATTTAAACTAACATAAACTTATATAGATAATTAATACATCATATCAACTAATCTAATTTAAGCTATAAACACACTCTATTGACATTTAATTAATACATCTATACCTACTACTATAATCATAATGGAATTGAAGTAGAGAGCAATAGAAAGAGAGAAAAGAATAACTATACACACTATTGTCAAGTTCGGACTAAGATGTTAAGTATCCACTTTACGAAGGAAACGTAAACGAATAATTATACATATGCTTTATAAGATCACATGCATTCCAATCTTTCTAAATTAAAGTCTTGCTATATAAATTGTCAAAGTAACATCTCTAATCATAAGAGTTATTGATATATTCATAAAAAGGTCTATATCAATTTGCTCAAAAGAAACCATCTGCCTCTCACGCGTAGGGAACAAAGAAACGATGGAATTTAATTAATCGTAAGATTACTGGGTCTGAGCGCGCATATAACCAATAACTAACTAAACATCGTAACCGTAGTGACCTTTCCAATATGACTATTTAATATATGTATTCCTCATATCTTACTCGTTGTATAAATTAATATACCGCCACTAAGCCAAAGCCGTCTTTTTCAGTTGAATATCACTAGCTACTACCTATCATCGTCGAACCATGGTGCTTTATAAGTTGTTACAAGTAGCAGTGCATGGAATTCACTAGTGAGTGATTTTTCTTAAGAACATTACAATCTTTTAGAGTATTCCTTAAATACTCAAGGGCAGATTATCAGGTGTTAGCGAAAATTAAGCTCTATGGCAACCGCGCACCTTGGAAACCGTATATGTCTCTTGATTCGTCCGTTTTACTAGAAACCTATCATCCAAGCTTAAATGATAAGCACTAGAGCCTAATCTTAATTCTGTGTTCATATGGTAGCTCCTTAAGCTATAAAGCTAACATATGTTCTTTAGCGTACACTTAGTTTTTTATTCTCATCTGCTAAAGTAATAGATGAATGGAAAAAACGCTCTAGAAAATAACCATCAAAAACATTTATTTTCAAAAAATTTAAATGTCCTTACATATATAGAGTGGCGTTTTTGAAAAAAGATAGTTCTAAATCACATTTTTTTTGAATAATTGAAGGTAAATTCGTTTTTTTTGTGAAAAAAGTTCATTTTTATTGATAATTACGTCTATAGATTATATATCTGTTTCCAAATATTTCATAATTATAAAGCGAATTATAAGTAGTTTATATTCTAATAATGCGCAAATCGAATATATAGCGCCGTAGGGACGTTATAATTTAAACCATATGTAATTGGGGTTTAAATTGCAGACAGGGGTGTATATGGGCTTTATTTGTGCGTTTAAAATCCATTTATTATAATACTAATTGTATTATTGATTGAATTACTTTCATTAAAGTCGGGGCATGTAATAAATTAGCACGTGTCTAAGCAATTAAATCCTCATAAAATTTTCTTCTACTTAGAACTGCTTGGCTTATAGACTGTCTATAGTATTTTTGAATATTTTTAGATCTGTGTAATGAGAAAGGTGATATTAATCAAATACATATAATATCGATTATTAGTATATAAATATTTCGCTAACTATTTTAACTAATTTTTCGTAATATTGTGAATCGTGATTCATCTGTGTAGATGATATTACTATGTAAATAAAAAAAGTAAATGAGAATCTTTTCTCTGGAAATCCTGAAATCGCCACATTTCATTTGTACATTTTCCAAAGAACAGAGACCTCCATATCTAATATGGTGTGTGTCTGCGCTTTTGTCTATGAAATGTACAACTCGTGGCGAGTTCAGGATTAATAGGCAGGTAAGGGCACACATATTATAATTGTAGTCCAAACCTTCATTTAGCTCCTTAATTGAAAAGATACTCATATTAGTATTTTTCAAACCAATAGGAGTGTTCAAAATGAACATAATAAACATAGATTCGCCGATCGGCTTATCAAATTTCACCAAGTCGCTAGTAAGCGGAATTACCAACACCATTGACAGTAAAAACAAATCTCTGTTTTTAAAGAATTTCAATCTGAAAGAATCTTTAGAACAAGTACCAATCATACTAGTTAGTGAAGATACTTTCCTAGCTTATATCAAAGATAATATTTCTGTTGATGAAATTAAGCAATTCGGATTTCTTGATAATGATTATGATGCCACACCACGTCTATCACATTTTGCAATACCTGCTACTGCAGACATATTTAATTCAAATACAGATGCTGTGTTAATATGCCCAGAACGTATAGAAAAATGTTTCTCTGCAAATGAAATTGATGATATAACAGCATCTGCTATTTTATATGGTCTAGCTAAATATGCTGTAAATGAATATGATAAGTCAGATATAGATGTATTCTTTTCAAACCAAGAGAACCTAAGTAACGCTATATTGATACTTTATCTTCGTATTTCAAATGAAAATTTATACATAAAAGTAATTCAGTATATCTATAATAATGAGGATCATTATTTACAAACTATTAATATACAAGAGGAAGAGTTTCAAAATTATCAAATCAGAGAGAAACATGATATATCTACAAATGGTCTAATTAGGTTGTCAGGCTTGTTTGATAAGTTAGATTTATTGGATAATAGTGAAGAAGTAAAGAAACAAAATAAAGTAGAATGGGAGACAATTAAGAGCAAACAAGTTAGAGCTTCCAATGGTGAATGGTTATCATTTAATAAATTGAACAAGAATATTGTTGCTGAAGTATTCTGCTATTATCTAGATTCTAAACAAATAGAGATAGAAGCAAATGGATCTAATAAATCACATATGATTGCGAACATCCAATATTTTGATTTGCAGCTTTTCTATGAACTGTTTAAAGTAACTCATGTATATGGTATAGAAAATGGATATAGTGAAGAGGCAAGCTCAATAGGTAAAATTGCAATTCAACGTGAGTTTAGATATTTAGAGAAAAATGAAAGGTAAACTCAAAAATATATTAGAAAATACGTACCATACGGATATTGGAATAATTTGTATTGATAACGCTTCATCTGATTATGCAGAATATCAGATGAAGCAACGTGTTAAACATACTAGGCTAAATTTAGAATATTCTGGATATGTCTATACTACATTATTTGGTAAAATATACGTTAGAGATAAGGTAGTAAATGAGACTGCTACAGCTTTTTTAGTGGTGGATAACAAGAATGATAAAATGCTGAGAGAAAAGCTTCTAAAGTTATCTAAGTATTATAAAATCCCGTCTTTTTGTTGGATATCTGCAAATTCACATGAGATACAGACGATTTCAGTAAATGATACATCATCTGAAATTTTATCGGCACCATTTGATTTCGAAAATTCTAATGAACTATCTTTAGATATTAATGGAGTAAGGTTACTTTTATCATTGGATCTTATAGTGGATATACCAAGAAATTATTTTTCTAGAACAAATTATTTAGGAAGGATGGGTATTCATACTGCTGCGTATAAAAATTGGTGGGAATTAGAAGTCTAATATCAAACTAAGAGGAAATTATGAAACGGGAAGAAATAAACCCAATTAAGAATAACTATAGTCAAAGTTGGTCTTCAGAAGATGCAGCCATTTTACATGCTCTGCAGAAAGGAAAAAACAATCCTATTGATTGGGCAGATGTAATTTTAAATATTTTTTATTTAGAGACCAATGTAATTTGTTATTGGAGCCTATTAGACTCTGTTAAAAAAATGGTAGCCAATGGTTTAATAATTATTGACAATGAGTGTTTTATATTAGACCCTAAGTTTGAAACAGAACTTAAAAGCCTTGACTTACCAAATGACAATAGCTATGGCACATGTAATAAAATTTTAAAGTTTCTAAAAAGCTATCCTTTATATGAAACTAAAAATATTATCTTACCTAGTAGAATAATTTCAATAGAAGAGTTCGAAAATGGAATTAATCGTTTTTATAATCATCTTGAACAGAATTCGCCAGAACTAATGATTCCTAGAATGCTAGATTTTGATAGGATAATGCTAGATGGTATTAGCGCAGATCCAAGTTATGGTTATACGTCCGAAAATCCAATCAACATTAATGGGAGTAAATTTACAAGTAACTATTTTATTAATAAATTCTTTGAATCCATAATTGGTTATGAAGGAAATCTTGTTACGCACGAGTTTATAGAAATAATTGCATCTCCAAATGGCGCTGATCATGATTTAGATTGCTACGCTGTTTGGTTTTTCGAACATCGAGAACCTGTATATTTGTATTTTAATAAGTTCGAATATTCTAGACCATTTCTAGCACCTATGGGGTTCTTCCAACATCCGCCTTCAATAATGGGGATTACAGAAATTCTATTATAAATCAAATACCTTGTTTGTCTGAAATAGCTTTATTTACCATATAATGAACCGTCATTGAGCTTTACTTGCTAAATGATGTGGTGGGGTATATATTATTTAATGCTGTTATGTTGCTTATTTTAGAATTATTCCCCCAACTACTGTTACTCCTTCTAAGAGTTTTTTTACCATTTAATTGTAAACTATGATATTAACTCTGTAAAAGTTTTTTATTTTAGATATATAGTATATAAAATAATAATATTCCTATGTTAAATAATATTACAGTAGATCAAGATGGCTTTATAAATATCGTAAAAGAAGAATACGAATTACTTATTACGGATGCAATTAAGAATTCACAATTAGAATTCACTAGCCAATTACTTTACGATGAGATATTAGAATTCTCGTCAATCGTACAGCAGCATGTAAGAACATTAAAAAGAAGAATGAATGATTTAAAGAGAATCTGTGCGAGTTCACATAAAGAAGGTAAAGAAAAGGCTAATCAAATATCTGATCTTGAGTCATACATAACAGAATTAGAGACTATGGTAAATGACCTTATGCGATTGATGTCTCAATAATATTAATCATTTTATTAGTTCTACAAAATGATTTGAAAGTGAACTACGCGATATGATATATTTTATATGTGCCAGACTATATTTACTGAAGCTGTTTTTTATAATATTTTTGTAAAGTGCAGCTTCAGATTTTGGTCCGTATATTATCCCTACCAAAGCATTTGATATATCTAGGTATTCTGTATTCTCACAGTTAATTAGAAACCTGAATTCATTCTCATCTCTAAAATCCAGATGTTTATGAAAATATGTCTCATTTATATAATCAAGCAACTCAGCTTCTTCATTTTTATCTTACAATACACCATACAAGTTGGATAAATAATTTATATAGTTATATTTTAGTTGTAATTTATCATTAGGGTTCATTAGTTTATTTTTATCAAATATTAAACATACGCCAGCAAAGTTATTTGCATATCTTTCCCACATACGGTGTTTCTCGTAACCTGGTTTTGTTTTATAATGAGATTTATCGATTCCAGGGATATTGTATTTAGCGTTCACTCTATTGATAATAGATTCAAACTTTGTAACATTTACAGAATTTACTACCTGCGTGTTTGTCGAAAAACAAATACATTGGTGATGCTTAACGTAATTATCAACTATTTCACCAAATTTGTTAGCATCTTCTGTGACAGTTTTTACATTATCACCTGAAGCAAAGTGAGTACTTAGATTGTTTTTCATTGTTTCATTTGGATCCGTTTGATTGGAAATATTATTGAATCTTAATGTACCTCCATCTAATATTTTGAGAGCTGTATCGAATGAAGTATAATGATACATGGAATTACTGCTTTTCATAAATTGTTTAAATTTGTCATTAACTAGCGATAGATTATCAATCTCTGGATTTGCGTATTTACAACCTTCATCATATTGGTAATGATTTAGTTGAATTAGTTCTTCATAATAATCTATGATATCGTTTAATTTATGACCGTACAAATTAACACTAGTGTAATAGTAGTATAGCTTATTATTTAATGTTACATCAAATTTATTCTCATCTTGTATTAGCATATCTAACTCCTAGATTAATATTACTCACATATTTAATACTACAATCCCCACCCCTGCGGGGATGGGTATTGAGAGCAGGCTAACGCCTGCGGTTCCGTGATCATTGTGTGTAATTCTCTCTTTTTCTTTTTTTATTCTTTACTCTTCGTCGTTTTACTATGATAACGTTTTGTAGAAACAAGTCCTAGTTTATTATGACGTTGCATTCCCCATTCTTTATTAGTATCCCGTATTAGCATACGGGATTATAAATTGGGATACTGCAACCAGTTTAAACGAATGCACAATTGCATTTTTATATATATAAGAAAATATTTGCATCTATACCCTTACCCAGGTTGCAAATTTGCCGCTACTATCTACCTTCTTTATTTTATCTAAATCTATGAGTTTTTGCTTCCATGACTCAGCAGCTCTATTTTTTACATCTATTTGAGTACTTATCCATTCTATAATTTCATCATTTGTTATTTGATTTTTATTGATGAATACTGTATCTAGCCCTTCTAGAAGTATGTCTAATTTCTTTTGGCTTACTTTTTTTTCCTTAGTCTTTATACCATTTGTTTTCAGAACTAAAAAATCACCTGATGAATCTATATCAAATACGAGAGTGAAACCTTTATGGGTTCTAATCTTTTGACCATGTATCTCAACTATATCACCTTTTGCACTTGTATTATAATGTGAGTCACACTTACGATGTAACATCGTACCAATATGCCCCGTGAGCTTATTGTTAGTACCATTATAACGAGCAGGATTCTCTTGAAATGTCACAAAAACTGATGTATCGTATATTTTTATTATTTCTAATACATTGTCAATTAGCCTTTCAGATTCCTCTATATTATTAAAATCTACTATAAAGTCTAGTAAACCATCTATCACTACTGCTCGAATAGATTCACCTTCTTCTAAAAAACTTATAATGACACTGTTAAGATAAATCAACCTTTCATCTTTAGAGATGTTTTTTAAAGAGACATATTTGAGTTTTTCATTTGGGTTGTTATGGAAATTCCACATCTGTGCTAATTTTTTTTCATCAGTCTCTGTATCAAAAAGTAGAACTATACCATCCTTCCTATCATCATCATGAAATGTAAAACCTAAATCGTTCGTTTGATTTACAAAAGCAGATACTAGATTATTAACGAACGTACTCTTTAAATTCCCCGATTGGGCGGCAATTACATTTATACTGTTTTTATAAGCGAAATCGAATTTGACATCTCCGTCCTCATATTTTATTAATACATTATTATACTCTTGATCTAGATTAGCCTTAGTCATAAGAACAACACTTCGTCTTAGCGTATGTTCATTTTCAGTTCTAGGGAATTGTTTATTTACTATTCGATCATGGTTTATACCATCTGCAATTGTCGTCCACAAGAAATTATAGTTTTTCAAATCTAGCTTCGCATCAATTATGGTGGTATTAAGTTTACCTATGTCTTCTTTATCCTTGAATAAGAATAATGTATTATGTCTATTTAGAGATTTTACTTCCCATCTATTTTCCAAGACTTTTATATTACCTTTAGCATCTTCAACGAGTAATTGTTGTATGTCATTTGCATCGCCGATAATATAATAAACATTATCTATAGATGTTTGCTCATCAAAGAAGGGGCTTTCATAAACCTCCGTCTTAAAATTATAAGATGCTATTTTAGGATTATTAAACACCTGCTGTGCTATTTTCCCAAGGTTACCTAAGGAAACATGAGAATCAAATTCTAACGCTGCCTCAGGCGCATTTATATTTGAAAACTGTAGATCTTCACCAGGAAGGTAATTTTGGCTACCATCCAAACCATTGTAATAATTTTTCATATTATTTTTTAAGTTTTTTAAAATATACTTTATATATGTAGATAAATTATTTTTATACATGTTGCATAAAGAAATGCATCAATTATCCTTATGAAATAATAAGTAATGTACTGCAAAGTCACGAATTTTCAATAGATTAGTTAGCTATTGTGTATCAGGTAGGATGTGTTACTATACGTAATATATGATCTGCTTCAAAATTTCTTGCTTATACTAAAGTTCTACTTCAGAACTGAAATAATATTAGTTGTAATTTGTAAATAGAGAATTTATTCGGCAATTCGTAAATGTTATGTTTACACTTGGGATTATATGTTATGTAAGTTGCATTATTATTGGTTTAAAAGTTCAGTGAGACAACTTTTTTTGAAGTTATGGGCTGACCGCAATAGATTAATATTTTATTTTGTTAAATTCCACATCAATGGATATTTGTAATATTTTTAATTAACTAACAGGGAATCATGATAAAGAATAACTCAGAGAAATTATATACAAAGCTAGAAGAGATTCTACCTAATGGGGAAGTACTTTTCCCAGGGTCTAAAGCTTATCAAAATGCAGTTTTTATAGGGAATTTATTGTACCGATTTAAATCACCAGCTTGTGTTGTTATGGCTGAAACTAATGAAGATGTTCAGATAACAGTACGTTTTGCAAAAGATAATGAAATAAAACTTAATATTAAAAATGGTGGACACTCATATGCAGGTTATTGCTTAAATGAAGGTGGAATAGTATTAGATTTAAGTCGAATGCATTCTTTTGACATTGATCATGAATCAATGACACTCAAAACACAAGCAGGTGCAACTTGGGAACAACTATATAAAGGTTTACGAGGTAAAAATGAACAATACATGCTTATTGGTGGACAGTGTCCGACAGTGGGTGTAAGTGGTTTTACTTTGGGAGGTGGACTTAGTACTTTCTCACGTAAGTATGGGTTAGCAGTTGATAATTTATTAGCAGTTAAACATGTAGATGCAAATGGTAATATCTTAGAATTAACTAATCAAGAAACAGATCCTACTAGAAAAGAATTATTCTGGGCGTTAAGTGGTGGAGGCGGTGGTAATTTTGGAGTAGCTGTTGAATTTACTTTTAGAATTCACAAATTACCAAACAGAACAGTTGTATGTGGTGAGTTGACTTGGAATATACCTCAACAGGCAAATGAGTTTAAAGATGCTATGGATACTTTTAATTCTATGGACGCTCCTGATGAGTTATGTATTGATGCATATTGGAACTATGATGCAAATGGTCAATACCAAGCAATGATGACTACTATTTATAATGGTACGATGGAAGAATGCAATGATGTACTACAACCAATACTAAAGTATAACCCAAATAATGGTTTAAAGAGTATGCATTGGACTGAATGGGAACATGAAGAAGAAGGTTTTGATAAATTCAGTAAGATCTACCATCATCACGTGTCATTCATTATGGGAGAAGGTGCAATAACAAGAGAGGTTACAGATATCATTATGGATTTAATGGCAACGGCTCCTGCATTAATACCAAATCCTGATAAAAGTAAACCTAATTTGAAACAATGTCATATCTTATGGGATCATATTGGTGGTGTCACTAAAGATGTCTCTCCTAATGCGACAGCATTTTATTGGAGGGATGGTGTGTATGTAATGACCGCTATGGTGAATTGGCAATACCCAGAGCAAGCATCAAAAGCATTTGCATGGACTCAAAGGTGTAAAGAGCTATTAACACCTTTTAGCTTAGAAGGAAAAGCAGCATATCTGAATTATATTGATGGTACTTTGGTGAATTGGCAACAAGCATACTACGGTGATAACTATCAAAGATTACGTGAGATAAAATCAGTTGTTGATCCAACCAATTTTTTCTATTTTGACCAAAGTATAGAGTTAGTAGATGATAGCTATGCATCCAGAATTTGGCAAAACTGGGGAGAATGTGTAACGGCGACACCTAGCAAATTATATAAGCCTATTAACGAAAATGAAATTATAAAAATCATTACTAATGCAAGAGAAAACAATAAAACAATACGAGTTGTTGGAAGTGGACATACATGGAGCCCATTAGTACCAACAAAAGATATCCTTGTCTCTATGGTTAACTTTAAATCTATACTGGTCTCGGATGATAAGAAGACAGTCACAATTGGATCTGGTGTTACAGTAGATGAACTCTCACCTGTTTTAATAGAAAATGATATCTGCTTTGAATCTAATGTAGGGCATGGAGTTGGTGAAGCTACATATGGTGGAATTGTTTCCACAGGATGTCATGGATCTGGTATAAGTTTTAAAAGTACATCTGATCTTGTTGTAGCTATGGAAGTTATAACTTCCGATGGTGTAGTGAAAACATTTACTACTTCTGATGGTGAAATTATGAATGCAGCACGTTTGTCTTTAGGTATGTTTGGAATTATAACGAAGATAACATTTGAAGTAAAACCTGCATATAATGTAAAAGTAGAAGAATTTAAATACCCGTTGGATAAATGTTTAGAAGAAATTAAATCATTTGTTCTTGATAATGATTATGCAGAAGTTACATGGATTCCATTCAACGATGAAGTCTATATGCAAAGAGCTAATAGAACAACTCAAATAGCCGATAGAATTGGAACGGATCCAAAACTTTCTAATTTTGATATTGCATTAAATGAAACAATCTCAGCAACAGCATTAAATACAATAACTAACGATCCAACTCAAACACCCGATATCATGAGAACAGGTTTTAGAATTTTGCCTTTATACAACTATGTAAGTAACATTACTGACTATCTACACAACTCTGATTATCATCCTATTTTAGCTTATAAAGTTTCCGACATTGAAATTGCAATAGAGATAGATGAAGGTTTTAATTCTGTCAGGAAAGCTATCCTATTAACTCAACAAAGAGTTACAGAATGGCAAAAAGCTGGATTGTATCCATTTAATGGAGCACTAGGTTTTCGCTTTATTAAAAACAGTGACGCAACACTCTCACAAGCTAGAGGTAATAATTATACTGCTCTGGTTGAGTTTATTAGTTATTATAAGACTGACCTGTTTGAAAAATTTGCTGGTGAATTAGTTCAAGATTTAATTGATGAATTACCAAACGCAAGACCGCATTGGGCAAAAGGATTTCAGTTTATGCCTGATACAGTGGAGTATGTACAAAAATCTTTTGGAGAGCAATTATCAGAATTTAATAGTTTAAAAGAAAAGGCTGGTGTTGATCCTCATGGTATGTTTGTTAATAGCTTTTTAAAAAAAATATTTAATAAATAGAGCATTTAGACCTGGAATTTATTTTGTAATTACATTCTGAATGCAAAACAATTGCTTAATTTTAGCAGGTTAGATTAATATTTGTTCATACTTGAGACGTTTTTAGTGTTCAAGTTTCTTTATAAAAAATATAAATGACAGAAATTATAAAATACAATATTTTAAAAAATAATAATTTGTAAGTGTAATAATTGATAGTGTTTATCAATTAATTTTGAAGTTACGGGTTACCCGTAAGATATTTTCATAATATTTTATTAAGTTTGTCATAATTCATCATTTTAGGAGTATCTAATGAAATTAACAATTAATTGTGCCTTGTTTTTGGCATTTATCACAACCTTCTCTATGAATGCAACTGCATACGGTATCCCTATAGATAGTAACGAGTATTATCTAAGAATAATTGAAATTGGTCATTTTAATGATGATGCAGTAAAGGATACTCTTGTTGGTGCAGCTGGTGACAATCTAAATTTTAAACCAAGATTTATATATTGGGGTAACGATACTAATAGTACAATACTTGATTCTTTAAAATTAGAACATCTAGAAATCAACTTCCCTGATAATTGGATTAAGACATACATAGCTTCTAATATAGATTATCTGAATAATGACACTATACTAGATGTAGGAATGTTTATAGCAGGAAGGTTTGTTGATACTAATATAGTTGTTGGAGATTCATTACGTGACACTGTTATTAAAGTAATATTATTCGGACAACGTGGCTTAGACACTATACCTTATGTAAATGTTATGGAAATAGATTCATTCCAAGTGTCACCTTTTGTAGCTATGCAAATGAGATATGGTCATGAGTTAATTAATCCTATGTATAGAGAGCTTAGAGAAACCATATCCTATGAATTTAAGACAATAATACTAGATTTAGAAGAAGAGACAATATTGCCACCACCTATTGTGCAAACTAATATAGAGTTAGAACTTGATAAGTATAATATTAACTTTTATCCCAATCCTGTAAATGATAATGCTACATTAGAACTTTCTGGATTAGATATAGGAGAATATGACTTTAAGATATATGATGAAATAGCGTCAGTTGTATTTCAGAGACCAATAAAGATAAATTCAGTAAGTAATTTTAGCCAACAGTTTAGTTTAAAAGAACTATCCTCTGGTAAGTATTATTTATTTATAGAGGGTAACAACAGGAAGATAGGTCCAATTCAATTCGTAATAGTAAAATAGGGGGTGTAAAATGCAAAGAGTGTTATTAATATTTATAGTTGTAATGTTAGCATCAGTTGGGCTATATTCACAAGGTTCAAATGTAAATGATTTTAGTAGAAGTCTTAGGTTTTCCTACCCTATTTCTTCAAATTCAGTTGATGGTTATCCTTATAATGTTAGTTTGGAATACAATTCAAATGTACCTGTAATCTCATTAGAAGATTATTGGAAAGATACTACAACATCTGGAAAAATTAGAGATGGTTGGAAGTTTAGAAATGGCTCTAGACCCTATTGGATTATGGGTATCAATGGTATAGCGATTCAAGTATTTAGTCATAAAGCTATGCCTGCTCAATTTTGGGTTCAAGACTATGATAATGACACTTTAAATGGTAAATGGAAAGAAAAAATAGGTTTTTTCCCTTACTATATTGGAACAAATACTAGATACCCTATTGGATTTAACAGTATACATTCCCAATTTCACTGGATAATACAAGGCTATGATGTATCAAATAGATTATTTGATATAAATGAAGAAGGAGATCAAGATATAATAAAAATTCTAAAAACTGATGGTTCATCAATCGAATTCAGAAACACAACAGTATATGATCCTAATACAATGACAGAATCTGATGAGGCTCTATATACAGGTACATACTACATTAGTGACATGAATAATCATGGTTTTGCAAAAGTATCTATTGACACATCTTGGTGGCCAGAATATTTCAAAAAACATGCCCCTTATGGAGCACAACGAGTAAAGTATAAACCAAGAATTATGAGATATTATCCAGGCGATGGGCTAGAATATGTTTTTAAAGAGCACATAGCACCTTATGGAGCAAGAATTTTTACAAATGAAGTTACAATAAGTAAAACAGACACGATACCATTAGAATCTCCTTTGACAGCATTTTATTTAACGGCAGTTAATACACCTCAGACTAATATCACTGAAATTAAAAGGGAATTTCAAGCATTTGATTCTACAAACCAAGTTTTTAGAGGAGTACCAGCTGTAAAGGAATTTAAACACCATAAGATAATACAAAATGTAGAAGAAATGATAATTGATGCTTATGGAACTAAGAACTACATAAAATATACTACCTACAAGAATAGAGAAAAAATGTTTTTTAATTCTTATAAATATAATATTTGGCAAGATGAGGTTATCGATGCGTATAGTGCAAGATCTTACTTATTTACCAATATTGAAGAAGAATTAAGTAGAGCCTATAATATAGGACATATGATTGATAGTATAGGAAATATGTATTTTACCAAATATGATGACTTTGGTTATGGAGAGTTTTGCATTGATGAAATCAGAAACGAGGAAGGAGATAAAATTGATTTCAAATATTTCACTAGAGATATGGATATACCTGGATATCCGAGTGACTGGGAAGTAATTCTGATGGATTCTATCAAATACACAGACAGGATAGAAATTTTTGAATATGATCAAGATGGTTATGATTATGACCATGCAAGTAATAATGATAAAATAAAGATATATGATGTAAATCTATTTAATCAGGTTAAAAAGAAAACCACTTATGAGAACAATAGTGGTGTTCTTAGAGAAAAGCTTGTAGAGACTTATGAATATGAAATGAGTTCTAATTTAGATTCAGTTGCATACACAAAAGTAAAAGTAACAGATAAAGAAACAAATGATTCGCTTATAAAAAAGAGGACATATGTACTAATAGAAGAAGATCCTGTATTCGAAAATGAGAATCAACCATACATGAGTCCTGGAGTATCTACATTTGAAGTAGTTACAGAATATGAGAAAAATAGAGATATCGAAATCACTTCTAACTATAAGTATGGGAACTTTAAAGATAGCACTGGTAGTAAATTCAATAGTAAGTACAATAGATATATAGTTGAGTCTAATAAAACACTTACATCTGGTGGTTTTGTATCACCTATAAGCAAAAAGAAATTTTTCTATGAGTTTGAAAATGTTACTACATTCGACGGTACAGATACTCTAAAAATTCGTTTGGAAGAGTCCCCAAAAAAATCACAACAGAAAGTTATAAACCAAATATTACAGCAAGTGATGAATTGCTATTTAAAACAGAAACTGACTTTCTTCATTTACCATTTATTCCTGCACCCACAATGCGTATAGACTCTGTCTGGAATATCCAAAAATCGATAGATGCTACAATATTCAAGCAATTCTTTGAACATGAAAAGAAAACAGTAAAGTTATTTGATACAACTCATAAATATAGTCCAGTATTTGTATCACCACAGTTGTTCTTAGTTAAAAAAGAAGCTTATTATGATAGTAATGATTCATTAATTGGTGGTATGTCTTATAATTATGAAACAAATTATTATTTATCAACTAGCCTAGGTGATCGTCCTCCACATATCAGAGGTGCTTTATTATCAGATTCTATCTTTGGTAAAGACTATTCTGACATTAGGTTATTAAATACATATAATTATAAAGAAGGTTGGTACAGAAGTGCACTAAATAAAGTGACCAATTCAGAAGGAGCATTCTCTAGATTATACTATGATTATGATAGTTTTACAAGTGAATTGACTGGTATATATCATTTGAATAATCATGGTATTTCAGCAGGTAAAATGTTTAGAGAGTATCATCAGTATGAAGTTCCGTTAGTAAATGAAACATATATCAGAAAGTACAATGCTTCTGGAGATTTGGATACTACAGTAATTCGAAATTCAATAGAACTAAACAAATACGGACGTGTTGCAAGAATGCTAGATCCTAATGGCAATATTTATCAGACTAACTATGATAAGATAAATAGAGCAAATTATATATGGCATCCTTATGATTATCCTCCAGGAGCTGGGACTAGTGGCTCATTTGATGATGCGTGGACATTTGAATTTGATTGTAATAAACTAATTGATCTATACACAGAAATAAGAAAAAGGCTAGACAGTTTGGATAGATCTGAGAAAATATTTACTCATTCTGAAGAGTTTTATGATACATTACTCACAGAAAATTTACTAGTAGGTACAAAGTACTCATTATCTACTCCAATTAGAGCAGAGTTCATAGATTCGTTAGAAAGTAATATAGAAGAGATAAACACGGAACAATATTTCTCATATTTCAGTTACAGAGCTGATTCATTAGATTTAATTTATAACCAATCTATTGACACATTGAGATTTAACTTTGATTTGGCTGGTGCAGAAATAAACAATGCTATGCACATTACACTATCCAATGATAAGTTTAATTTTGAAAAAAGGATAATAATAGGAGCAGAAATATTAGGTTTAGATAGTCAAGCTCCAACACCTTTAAATAGCTATGAATCACCAATTAAAGTTACTTTCGATGTAAGTCCATTGATAGACAGTCTAAAAACACTGAATTATGGTGAAACTGTAGAGTTCAAGTTATCAAGTAGTTCAGAAAGAGGATGGGTAGACTTACTAAAACCATGTTTAGAAGCTAAAAAAGCAGATGCTCTACCTGGCAATGGTATATTTAATGATTATACATATCATTTTGTGTATGATAATAATAAAACAAATATTTTTGCAAAAATAGATGATGATTTTCATACATACAATTCAGAATGGGAAGCAACATGGGGAGATAGAGACGGTAGATACAAACGTATGGACTTACATCATGGTTTGTATAATAGAGCTAAAAAGAGTGATGTTTATATAGGACATCCAGATAGTCCTGAAAGATTAGACACATTTAGTACAGTAATATCTGGGTTTGGTAAGTCGTTAAGAATGTATGATGCTTATGGAAATGAAACTAAATATGACGAATCTGAAGCAACAAACACTAGTAAGGTTACTTACCCTAATTATAGTGAAAAATTTACTAATATTAGATATGACTATCCATATAATTTAGTACCTAACTATGATTCGACAGACCAGGATTTTATGGGCTTTGCAAAAGAAATTACATCAACAGATGAAAAGAATATGAAGAGTACATCATATTTTGATTTATATGGAAGATTGAGATTAAGCATACTAGATAGTGTCAACACTTTCATCACTACCAAATATAACTATGATGATTTAGGTAGACTAAAGAATGTTATTCACGAGAATAATGACACTACAATGTACTGGTATGATGATTGGGGAAGAATCAAATATAAATACAAAACAGAGATTGGATATGTATCTTATAGTTATGATGATATGGGTAGATTAAGATTCACTCAAAATTCTATGCAATCTATGGATCACAAACTTAACTATTATCAATATGATGATTTGGGTAGGATAACAGTGCAAGGAGAAGCATCTATAGATATAGAAAGCGTAGATTCTACAATAGCAGAACCTGTATATTTAGCATATGATAATGTGGTATTTGAAAGGTTAACTGATAACTTAGACCCTAACAGATTATATTATCAAGACTTTGGTGTCACAGATGCTGGTATACTAACATTAAACAGTACACTATTTGATGGTACTTTATCTTTTAGCCCTGTTATATTAGACACAACAACTTCATTCTATGGTAGCAATATATTTGACTCACATAGTACATACCCAACTCCATATATGAGGCATGATTATACGTTTGGAACACATACTCCTACTTTTGCAGACTATTTAGATTTCGAAGATGTTGGTTTATACCCAGAATTCATAAGAAAAGCAGTGTATTATGATGAGTATCCAGTAAATGAGGGGAATATATGGGGAGAACTACCTAGTAAGGTCAAAGTTGATTCTATAGCAGGTAACATAGCAAGTAATAGCAAGGGAAGACCAACAGCTATAGCATATAGAGATGAGGATGGAGAAAAACTTCACTATTCAACATTTGGATATGATGCAAGAGGACGTATAACCAAAATTATTAGATATAATGAATATCTAGGTTTTGATGGTGTATTTTATGAATACAACTCTGCAAATCAAATTATAAAGGAAGTATCAGCAGACCCAATGAAACAGATGGTAACTTGGTATAGTTATGATCAATCTGGGAGAATGGATTCTATATGGGTTAGTTTGGATACTACTGGTAGTGGCTTTGGTATAGAAACTTTAAAGATGGTAAGCCAGTTAAATAAGGAAATAGATGCAGATATAGCATTCAAATATGATAGAAATGGTAGAACGGATTCTATTATTTACAATAAAGTAGATGTAATCCAATCTATAAATTATAGTAATAGAGGTTGGGTAGATTCACTAGTTGTTAATAGAAACAGTGATGAAATATTAAAAATAGCATTTGATAGAGATATTAACGGAATGATAGATACACAAAGAGTATCTTATTGGACTAAAGACCCCCTAAAAGTTAAATATACATATGATGACTATTATAGATTGGAAAGTTTCGAGTCACTTATAAATGGAACAACTAATAAGACAGAATCGTATGAATATGACAAGATGGGGAATAGAACCAAGAAAACTAATAGTGCTGTTACTAATTATGCTTATGGTTCTGGTTTGAATTCTAATAAATTAATGAGTTTTGCAGAGTTCGGGTCAAATGATGTTACCCAATATGAATACAATGAGATAGGTGGAGTAGATAAGGTTAAAAGTTTTAATCCTATGACAATGGTCACTAATACTAAGGAAGAATTTGATTATTTATCAAATGGATTAGTAAAACGTTATGTTGAACACGTAGAAGCAGCTACATATCCTCCTTTGTCACCTTGTGTAACGTCTGAGACTTATACTAGCGGTAGTAACACTTGGATTTACAGATACAATGAAAATAACCAACTAGAAAGTAAGAGATTATTGCAATCTGATAGCGGAGATGTATGCAGTACTCATAGTTGGGTATATAATAAGATTGGAGCATATGGTGATGTGAAGACAGTCTATCATGGTAGACAATATAAAATTAGCTCAAGAAAAGTTATATTCTATCCTGACAAATATCTATCTGCAAATGGTCTAGTTGAAATATTTCCAGATGGTACAAAAGAATATAATATATTAGACAATATGAACTCAACAAGAATGAAAATAAAGGATAATGATACTACTGTGACTTTTGCAGATTATGAACCTTATGGAGAAAACCAACTTCATAGCATAGATGATATACCTAAGCGAGGATATATGGGTAATCATAAATCCAAAGAGAATGGATATATGCAGATGGGAGCTAGATTGTATAACGCAGAGACTGGTAGGTTTATGTCAGTAGATCCACTTATGGAATTCTTTACTGGGCATAGTCCATATCACTATAGTTACAACAACCCAGTTATGTTCAGCGACCCGTCTGGTTTAGCTCCCGAGGGTGAGAAGAATAATTCAGTACAAGCACCTGGAGATGATGTAATTAGCGGAGGTATCTCAAGAGGCTACTGGGTAGAGTCAACTCAAAAAGTATGGAATGGGAAAATGAGTATAGTTAATCCGTTAGATCCTACTACTCACAGAATTATGGAAGATGAGTTTGCTTGGGAATGGGTAGAGCCAGGTGGCGCTGGTGGAGGGGCTGGTGGATCTGGTATGACTTCAACTGAATCTAGTGGTGGCTTCAGCGGTAGTAGGAATTCTTCGAGAAAGACTCACAATAATACAACTAGTAAGTCGATGAGGGATCAGAATTATGTTGAGAAACACTATAATAATACTGTTTATGCGAATAAAGGAGGTATAGATGAAATAGAAAAAAACTTTAATGTTACTTTGACATTTAAAAATGCAGGGGTTCATGATTTATATGAAATTACTAGTGTTACCCAAAATAATTATGTTATGAATACTTTTTTCGTAAATAGACTTAAGGAAATGTTAAATAATGGAATCAGACCAGTTGTTTTATCAACTAACCACTCTATGAATTATTCTGAACATAGTAATGTCAATACAGAAAAATCAGCATATGGTATTATGACTAGTTTTGTAGCTGAAAATTTAAAGAAATTCTATAACGTAGATAGGAAATTGCAATCTTTTACAATGGGTCAAAGAATAGCTCATGAATTCTTTG
>JBFHKR010000033.1:0-22661 GCA_041595255.1 Chlorobiota bacterium | reverse complement strand
TAAACTCTTACTTCAAAAATGCGACTGGTGAATATTTGGGCGATATAGTGTCCGATATGAAAGTCCTCGAAGATGGCAGAATATTATTCACAGCAACCGGTACAAAAGAGCTAATATTACTTGATTACATAGTACCCGCAATCACAAGTAAAATCGAGATTAATTATGATAGAGCAGCACCCCGCTCGCTAACCACAATAGGCAATAGATACTATTACACAGACCTATACAGAGATGAAGTGAGAAGTGGATTAATCAGCGATACACTTGCTGCACCAAATCAAGTATTCCCAACAGGGCCAGCCCCAGAAGATATAATAGCTCACAACGGTAAGTTATATATAGCAAATTCTGGTTTCGGTGATTACAGAAAAGATGAAGAAAATGCTGGAACTTTACAAATACTAGACCCGATAACTGGTACGAGTGAATATATATACATAGGTCCCAATCTAGTCCAATTATCTATTAACAGAACAGAAAACTACATAGCTTGTGGCTATTTGAACACTCCTTCTGCTGTGGTAAAAGGAGAATTGGGAGGAATAAAATTCGTGGATTTAACGACCAATAATATCCTCAGAGAAATGCCACTTAAAGACTTATCAGATGTAGTTCTGAATGAAAGCACAGGTGCTATTTATTACTTATCTGATGGTGGATTGTACGTATTCCCACATATAAACAGCAGAGCTATACCTCAGTTAATACTCGAAAATAAAACTAAAGATGTGTGGTACTCACTCGGTATAGACGGTACAAATAGTGAACTATGGATAGGTAATGCTCGTAACTATCAATCCGACGGCGAAGTAAAAGTAGTCAGCCCAAACGGCACTATCCTCCACAATATACCAGTTGGCAAGAACCCACGAAAGGTGGTTGGGTATTGATAATTGAATCGTAGTAGAGACGTAATGCTTAAGTCTCTATAAAAACACAGCCTCTCAGAGCGGGTTGAGATGGAGCGAAGAGTCGATGATTTTTTTTATATTAGTAAAATGAAAACACTAATTCTTCTATTATTTATTAGTTTAGAGATATATTCTCAAACAGAATATAGATTACCTTTACATAAAGACAATGCTGCCATGATTTCGTTGCAATACGATTTTACTGAAATTGAAAAAGAAATTACTAACCTTGAGAAAGTAGAGTTTTTAAAAGAATTGATGATTCAAATTGACACGAATAGTGTTTACTATATAACTGGATACGAAGATTATTCTGAATTTCTAAAAAATAGTGATGCTTATGCTGACTCCTTACCCTATGAAATGAAAAAGAATATTCACCTAATAAGTACCAATCAAGAATCAGAAAACTATTATATTTATGATAGACTTAACTTTGATTGGGATTATCAAAGTATTTTTTTGATGACAAAAAAACCAACTGGCTGGAAAGTTCAAAATATACCAGGCTTTATTATTGTTAATTTTCATTGGGATAATGAAACAATAACTGGATACGATACATATTCTTGGGCGTGTTGTGATAACCCCTATGATTACTATTATTCTGTTGTACTAGGTAAAGATTCAATTATTTTAAAATCTATGACGGCATTTTCAAGATCTACAGAATTCCCTGATGAAGTAATTATTGATGAGAATAAAAGAGTTGAAATGAAAACTGATAGTTTAAAATTTTATTCATTAAGAGAAGGAAAACTTAGTGAGGTCTTTATTTTGAAAAGTAAGTATGAAGGTGATTATATATCAGAAGCCTCAATTAATGGCCAAGAAATAGTATTTGTTAGGTTTAAAGTCGAGGGTCCCAAAACTATGAATCAAGAATTTGAATATTTTATGGCTTGGGTAAAGAAAGAAGAAGTGAATTACTTTTGGAAATGATCATTTGCCAACTGATGCTGTTTATTATAAATTGGGTAGAACACATGAAATGCGTTTATTGAGTCAGTCGAAATATTAACATTTCGAATTATGTTGGTTTCGACATGCTCAACCAACTTATTCTTGCACAAGTGGAGGGAATACTCTGTCACTTTGATCTGAATGAGATGGAGAAAAGAATCTAAAAACTATCTCAATTTTATATGTATCCTTAATTCCTTTTAGTAATGACATTATAAAAAGATTAGATTCTGACCGAATAGACATTACGGCGCAACTATCTTCATCATCTCTGCTGCTAATATTGCTCCATAAGTACCAAGCGCATAGCCAAGTACGGCTAGCAATACACCTACTGAAGCAAGTGATGGGTGAAAAGCAGAGGCTACTACTGGTGCCGATGCCGCACCGCCTACATTTGCTTTACTACCAACGGCTAAGAAAAAGAATGGTGCTCGAATAATCTTCGCTACTATAAATAATAGAATAACGTGGAATCCCATCCAGATTAGTCCTACGGCTAATAAACCTGGATTGTCGAAAGTTTGAGTTACATCCATTTTCATACCTATAGTCGCCACTAATATGTATATAAACACACTACCAATTCGAGATGCGCCAGCGCCCTCTAGATTTCTTGCTTTAGTGAATGATAATAGTAGTCCTATAGTAGTTGCTATTACCACTAACCAGAAAAAATGACTATTAAGAACTGATTGTTGTAGAGTTGCAGAACCACTTGTTGCAATGTAGTTTGTAATTATATTTGCAGCAAAGTGCGAAAACGATGTAGCTCCAAATCCAACTCCAAGTATCACCATTGTATCTGCGAGAGTAGGCATTTTTTGGACAGATAGTCTATAGTTTTCCATTGTCTCTTTTAGTCTATCAATTGCTGAGGAATCTGCTTTTAACCATTTGTCCATCGCGTTGCTATTTCCTGCTCCCCAAAGTAAGAACGCCATCCATATATTTGCTACTATTATATCAACAGCGACCATACCTGCGTAGAAGGATTGATTGTACTTGTACATTTCGAGCATTGCCGCTTGATTAGCTCCTCCACCAATCCAACTACCAGCTAACGTCGATAATCCCCTCCATACTGCATCATTACCTACTCCTCCAACCACATCAGGCGATATAAATGACATAATTAGCACTGCAACAGGACCACCTATTACAATACCTGCTGTTGCCGTAAAAAACATAATCAATGCTTTATTACCTAATCTTATTATCCCTTTGAAATCAATACTGAGAGTCAATAAGACTAAACTCGTTGGCAATAGATAATCTTTGGCCATGGAATAGAGACTAGATGATCCATCTGAGATTATACCAAAAGTATTGAATAAAGACGGGATCAGATAACACATCAATAATGCAGGTATTACTTTGTAGAATTTCTTGAAAAATTTATTTTCGGAATTGGACGAATAGAATACGAATCCTAAAGTCAGTGCAAGAATACCAAATACTATCTGATCTTGGGGAAATAAAGGCATATCAAATCCTAGTAAATAAGTGAATTTCGTTAATAAATCATGTCTAATATACTAAATTTTTTATGTGTTGGTCTCGTCTTTTTTGGAATTCTATTTTTTCTCGTTATCATAAATGGACTTAGCTCGAAAAATTATTTAATACTATATTTATATTTTGAATAACTAAGGCTCTCAACTTTTCTTTTAAATAATAGTCAGATTTTTGAGCTGCTAAGCACAACTACAATTAAACTATTACTCAACTCACAAAATTTTCCTATATTTGTAAATACTTTAAATAGCCATAGAGCAGAATGAAAAAGATACTTTTCCTACTATTGTTTCCAATATTATTATACTCCAAAGACTTCAACCCCGATGATTATGAGGATGATGTAGATAAAATCATTGAAGCAGCTATGAAGAGCAATATCGGTTGGGATAGATTAGAATATCTATGTAATAATTTTGCTAACAGACTTAGCGGTACTCCACAATTAGAACGAACAATTGATTGGGTGTACGAAGAAATGCACAAAGATGGTCTAACTAATGTACAAAAACAACCAGTAATGGTCCCTAATTGGAAAAGACATTACGAATCACTAAAAGTTGTATTTCCTATGGAGTATGATATAGATTTGTTAGGGTTAGGAGGCAGTATAGCTACACCTCCGGAAGGAATAACAGCCGAGGTAATAGTAGTACGTGATAAAGATGAATTAGATAGAAGAAAAAATGAAGTCAAAGGAAAAATAGTGCTTTTCAATGTACCTTTCACTTCCTATGGACAAACAGTTCAATACAGATTTTATGGAGCACAATGGGCTGCCCAATACGGTGCAGTAGCAAGTCTGATCCGTTCAGTTAGTCCGATTGGTTTTGACAATCCGCATACTGGTATGATGGCATACAATGACAGCACAACTAAAATACCCCATGCAGCAATCACTCTAGAAGGGGCTGAATTATTACAAAGATATCAAGATAGAGGTCAAAAAGCTACTATCAATCTAGTAATGCATGCAAAACATTATCCTGACGCAATTTCACATAATGTAATGGGTGAAACAAAGGGTAGTACTTTGTCTGATGAGATAATCTCTGTTGGAGGTCATATAGATGCTTGGGACGCTGGACAAGGTGCACATGATGATGGTGCTGGTTGTATGACAACATGGGAAGCAGTTCGATTGATTAATGAACTTGGATTAGACAATAAACGCACTATACGCTCCGTTCTTTGGACAAACGAAGAGAATGGTGCTATGGGAGGTAAAGAGTACGCTAAAGGCTTCGGACACGAGAAACACGCTATGGCTTTCGAATCTGATGCCGGTACATTTGCTCCTCTTGTTATTAGATTCAGTGGTAGTCCCGAAATATTAGAACAAGTAAAAAAATTCGAACCACTTTTAAAGAAAGTAAATCCTCAAATTACGGTCGGTGAGGGTGGTGGCGGCGTAGATATAGGCCCTTTAATGGATACAGGTGTGCCTGGAATGAGTCTAACACCTGATGACAAGGGTAGATATTTTTGGTATCATCACTCCCCTGCTGATACATTTGATAAGGTTGATAAAGATGAATTCAAACAATGCGTTGCTGCTATTGCAGTTACTATTTATTTATACTCAATATTAGAATTAGAATGACGAAACAAGAACTTTGCAAAGAAATTTATAATGTAGCCCATATAACAGGCGAATTCAAACTCAGATCAGGCGTTACAAGCCACGAGTATTTCGATAAATACCAATTTGAATCACGACCAAAATTGTTGAAAGCAATTGGTAGTCAGATTGTTGCTGATATAATTCCAGAGCTAAAGTTTGATATGCTTGCACCATTAGAAATGGGAGGAATTCCAATTGCAACAGCTATTTCACTAGAAGCTGGATATGATATGGTTTTAGTTCGTAAGGAAGCTAAAGAGTATGGAACTTGTAAATTAGCTGAAGGTCCTGATATATCAGGTAAAAGACTATTGATAATAGAAGATGTAGTAACAAGTGGTGGTCAGATTATAATCAGTGCTGATGAATTGCGTGAGAGAGGAGCTATAGTCGAAGAAGCAATATGCGTTATTAACCGTGAAGCAGGTGGTGAAGAGAATCTAAAAGAAGCAGGAATTAAACTATATTCTCTTTTTACAATGAGCGAACTAAAAAGCTGAGTTATTTAGCAATTATTATTATCTCGGTACGCCTATTTAGTTTACGACCGAAGTCCGTATTATTTGATGCTATAGGACGACTTTCCCCGTAACCTTGAGTTTTTATTCTCTTAGGTGAAATTCCTTTTTTAACTAAATAAGATTTAACATTCTCTGCTCTAAATTTAGAAAGTCGATTATTTGTCTCTTCACTTCCAATGGCATCTGTATGCCCTTCTATCATGACAACAACATTCTTTCTATTATGCATAAACTGTGAAAGTACTTCTAACTCAGGAACCGAGTCTGGTAAATTAGAGCTCCCTGTTTGATAGAGCATATTTTCAATTATTAACTTACGCCCTAACTCAACTATTGGAATCGTCTTTTTGGTAAGCTCTTCTTTTCTTTCGTTAATTATAGCGATATCAATACTATCTGGTATCGCAGGTTTTTCTGTTCTATACTTAAGAGCATATAGATTAGTTAATTGATTAGAAAAATTATCTAAAATAGTAGAAAATGGATAATCTATATCATAAAAGTTTCCTCTAGTATTCGAAGAAATATAGTTATAAGCAGACAACCTAGGCGGTACAATACTGAAAACTCTTATTTGATCATCGAAAAGCATTTTAGTAATAGACTCTGTAGTTTGGTCTGAGCTACCTACCCCAGTCTCACCAGCTTGGTGATAAGGAGCATCTGTAACTAAGACAGCAACTTTATTGGCAGAGGGTCTGTATTCGATTTGTTTGCTAGTTGCCTTTAGTGCTTCTAAAGCATTTTCTTTTACATCTCCACCACCCTTAGCCTTTACCCTTCCTATCCAACCTAAGAAATCGTTTACATCTGGAGTTGGTTGATATATTTTATCAACTTCGTCAGAAAATAAAATTAGACCTAAAGTATAATCAATACCGCGAGTTTTTAAGAAATCCGTAAGATCTCTTACTTTTTGTCTAACTGCGTCGATATAAGATTGCATAGAACCTGTTTGATCTATAACAAATATAAAATCTACAGGCACTCTTTCATTTATAGAAAGTTTATCTACAGATATTACTTGGTGCTCTATCCCATTTTCCAATACCGATAAACCTTCCGAATAAAGAGTATCCAAAGGTTGACCATAGATATTATAAGCTTCAACTATAACTTTTACAATAGGATAGTTAGATATATCGACATTCTGAATTGTAAGTTTAATATCTTTCTTTTCGTAGGTAACTGAAGCTGTTCGCATCAAATCTTTTCTTTTAGCAGAGCTATCTTGAGCTGTAGGCTGGTCTGATATACTATCAGATTGGGCTAAAAGTATATTACTTGTAGTAAATACTGAAGTTAATGCAATTAATATGACAATGGCTCTAATCATCTTGCAAGTTACTGAATGTAGAAATAAAAAAAAACCCCTCTGCTCTAAAACAGAAGGGTTGTTGATTTCTTATATAGTTATTCTTAGAATTGGACTTATCATAAAGAAGTTCTGAATCTCATAAGGTCTTTGATCCCTTAATATAGTTGAGAACCTTCCTTCTAGTAAGAACCAATTACCGAATATTGGCAAATATGCCTGAGCCATTAGTATCTGGTTTGAATATTGGACACTCAAACTAAATGGAAATGCTTGTTGATTTCTATATTGTGCTTTTAAGAATAACCAATCAGCAAATTCATTCGGTTTGTAAGTACTAAGTCCTGTTACATTTTCTCTTTCGATTATGTATTCGAAACCTTGTTGATATAACAAATACTCATCAACTTGTGCATAACTAGCACCTACGTCAAATCTGAAATAATGAGATGGAGTATTTTCGTTACCTACCCATAAATTATAAAACAATGTAGCTTGACCAGTTTCTCTTAATAAAGCTGCAATACCTGTTTTAGTAATAGTTGGGTCACCATTACGTGGATCTTGATACTCATCATCCCTTCTAAATTCTACATTTTCATTAGTATATACGCCATAAGATTCTCTAGCAACATTACTGTTTCTCAAATCACTGAATGGCAATTCTAAATTTAGACCTACCCCAAATTGAGGGTGAAATGGCATATGAACATCGAAACCAGCAACTAATTTACCATCAGGACCCGCGTTCAATGTTCTATCAGCTACCCACGAAAATGCTGTACCTGCGTTATCTAATCCAGATGAATGTCTATAACCACCACCTAAATAAGCATTGATTAATCTAGGAACGAATTCTCTAGTAGCAGGGTCAGTATTGTTCATCAAAGGTCTTTGGATAGTAACTTTACTTTCACCAGCTGACCAAAATTGATATCCGACCTCATCTGTTCCAACTTTATTTTGAATCCAAAACCCTGTTTCACCAATTTTAAGAGATTGCTCAAATAAAGATAAAGTGATTGCTTGTATCTTATCTTCTGGCTTCAAATAATCTTGGATAGCTGTAGCTTCTGAAGGCTTAACTGGAATTTCAGGAGGTATCTCTATATAACAATAAGTTCTAGAATCTGCACCTGGATTTGGTCTTTCATATATATTATAGTTTTCGTCACCTGACAAATACTTAGAGATTTTCTTGATATTTTGATCAATTTCTTGAGGTTTCATAGTTGCTTTACCGCAACTAATCAAAAGAATCTCATAGTTCTTTTCTCTAGGTGGCTTAGGTGAAGCTAAAACTTCAATTTCCTCGATATTCAACTCATCTTTAGAATATCCGTAAATAGAAAATGCTTGATAGATTTGGAATTGCAAATCTGGCTCACAGACTTTCCAACGAGGGAACATTTTACGTAATTCATAATCAATCGTCGTCAAAGAATCTACGTAGCTGTAATCACTTGATGCTTGCGCCATTGTCTTGTAAGAAGAGCTCGCTAGCATAATAATGCTTACAATTAATATTATTTTTATTTTTTTCATATTCAATTTTCTTTCTGTTTTACAATTATTAGAATACATAAATTAAACGAGCCATAGGCACTAGCAATGAGTTCATTTCCCAAGGTCTAGGCGATTTTCTGAAAGCAACGGCATAGCCATTAGCTTCTAACCTAATAGAGAAAGTATTCTCAACTACAGGAACTTGTACCCAACCATTGAACTGCAATGATTCATCGAAATATTGAATGCCACCACCAAATGGTGTAGTATTGTTTGTAGTCATGAATTCTAATTTACCAGATATACCACCAACGAATTCACTTTCTCTTTCTTCTAAGTTAACACTTGGGTTATCTAGATCATCATTGATTTCGTAGCCCCAAGTTTCCATAGAGTAACCTGTACCACCGACACTAAATCGCATAAAATAATCTTCATCAACACTAATACCAAAAGTATAATGTACTTGAGTATTGAATCTCATCAAATAGTCATTATTATTGAGACTTCTTTGGAAAGTGAATGGGTCAGTATCCACAGTGGTAGTACCATTACCCGCTACAGCATCACCAAATACATATCCAAATTGAACTTGGAATACGTCACTACGAGGTATAATTGCAAATGGGAAATCTAATACCCCTGCTACACCTACACCACCGTAAGTCATTGTTCTTTGTTGATTGTAAACATCTTCAGAGAATGAAGCCCATCCTTCTGTAGGAAGTATCAGCCCAAATTTCACATTCTTCCATATAGCAGAAAGTGTCATTCTATTACTCCAGAATGAAGGATAGTTAATACCTTCTATACCATATTTCAGTTCTACACCGAAGTTTGGTAAATAATCATTAGTTGCTCTTCGTGGATCAAGGATAGCATTACCCATAGAGTCCGTAGCAATAGAACCATCTCTCTTACGAGCAAACTGTGGTTCATATTGAGTCCAACTGATTAGATCAGGGCTAACTGTTAAGATATTGTTTTTACCCATATATCTTTCAGGTTGACCTTGTGATATTCTTTTATATAATTGTATATCTTTAGATCCAACTCTATTGTCAACAATCAAAGGTTGTGAAACGCCGTACTCTTTACCCAAGTAACGAACATCAGTACCAATAGCACGAGCTGCCATTGTCTCATTTTCAAAGTTACCTTGGATTAGATATGCATAAACCAAATCATATAAGTTAGCATAACCATATTTAGCAGGATCAATGTCTGTTTCCTTCAATCTATCATAAGAGTATACATTCTCTGTAGAAACGAATTCTAGATCTTCTCTTACTTCTTGAGTAGCTCGATCAAATTCTAGCTCCATATAGATCATACCTATGATTCTATCAGGAATCCCACCTTTTTCAGGGCGTGAAGTAACTAAATATGCTTTAGGAGAAAGAGCCTCACCAACTCCACCAACTAGTCTATCATAAAGAGTCTTGTAAACGCATTCATAAACATCATCTGGAGGCATAGGATAGCCACCAATAATTATTGATCTTGCAGTTCCAGATTGAGAATTACCATTTAGTATTTCTGACTCTATTATACTCTTAATACCTGGCTCTACTTCCTCAAGACATTTTTCATCTGTAGCACCACCAGCGGCAGTCTTTTTCTTTCGCTTTGTCTCTACAATCTCTTTTATTTCATCTGGTGTAGTAATTTTATAAACATTTACCGCACCAAATCTATAGTTTTTAAATCTAGTCAGTATAGAGCTCACATCGTCTATTCGCTGTGCTTCTAACCCTAAGGAAGAGAGAACAAAGATAGCTACTAATAGAGCATATACTTTTATTTTAAAACTGTTCATTATTTTAACCTTTGAATTATTTTATTAATCGTACTCATTGTAGAAATTATCTTGTTTCTCTGCTTTCTGTTTAATCTGAACATTCAAATTAATTGGTCTTGGGTTAGATTGTGCTCCATTTATAGGATTAATTGCTACAGCCGAACCTTTAACAACAACAGTTCCACGTATATTTCCATCATCATCTGGCTCTCCTCTTAGAGTAAAGTCGATTTGAGCTTGACCTCCTTTTACTGATATCGTAGGTTTACCTACTACTGTATACCCTGGTATTCTTACTTGCGGAGCATCTAGAGTTAACGATACTTCAGCTTCTTGAGTACTTCCCTCTTTACCAATTTTAGGAGCAATTACATTTATACCAGTTACTCTTACTCTGACCATATCACCATCAACAGAAGCATTAACTTGTTGGTTTAGATATGAAATACCTGGCTCTGATTGTGCAATTTTAAATTCATATTTAGGGAATATATCTATTTCTTCTTTAGTTATTGGATCAGTCCATACTATTCTAAGCGATGCTTTCTTCATATCAGCTGAGAAGTAAAGGTTATCTGACCTTTCAGCTGAAAGGCCATTTACTAAGCCTCTGTCTTGTGCATCTGCATCAGTTTTGAAGTAGTATCCGAATTGCTCAGGAGCGATTTTGTTACCAGATGGTGGTTCAAAATTAAAGAACAATTGTTCGCCATATACAGATAAAGCACTCAACTTAGCTTGTAAGTTACGTATCTTTTCTTCTACTTTAGCAGGGAATACAAACAAACTAGGTTCTTTAACATCACTCTTACCTTGTAGTTGGTGAGTCAACTTGATTTTATAAGTTCGAGGTCCACCATTAGCACCTGCAGATAATTCCTTATCTATAGTTGCTATGTAATCGACACTTTTACCGTCTACAGCACTATTATCACCAGCCTTTTTAAATATGATGTTTGCAACTGGTTGACTAGAAGTTCCAGATGCTGCATCATGTACAGTCCCTCTGATTATATTTGCATCTCCTTGATAAGGGGAAATATTTAGTCTAAAGTTTATCTTACCTTCATTAAATCTGTAGAAATTATCAGAGACATTAAGTACAGGATCTGCCATCTTAGGTTTAGGAGTCATAACGCGAATATTAAACTCTATGTCACCTTTGTTTTGCTCGAAGTTTTGTGATTGACCTGGAGTAAGTAGTTTTACGATATAACCGTACAATCTAATATTTCCAATCAAATCTCCAGCATCTTCTTCTTTGGAAGCTTTGTTTTTGGCTTTTTCTATTGCTTCATCAAAAGCTCTGAAACCACCACTAGAAGTTAAGACCTCCGCAGCAGGTACTTCATATTTTTCTAGTTTTCTTTGTAGTTCTTTTTCTACTTTCATAAGGTCAGTAACTTTTAACTGTACCGTACCGATATTTACAGTAGCTTCTTTATCTAGTTCTTCCACTTTTTGGTCAGAACGAACACCTAAGATTCTATTAGTCTTAGAAACGAAACGCAATTTATACCAACCTGCTTTACCTGGTGGTTGGAAATTGACAACAAAAGCTCTTTTACTTAGAGTACCTCTATCACCAAATATACCAGAAGCTAATTTAGTTTCAGGTATAGAGTAGTGGAAAATACTATCTTCGGGGAATCCATTAGGTCCGAAAGTTGGACCACGAACTAGTTTGTTCGCTTTGTCATAAATCGGATGCATCAGATCTTTGCTAATATTAGCTAGGTCTAGTTTTTTGAAAGTAGCTTCAGCATCCATTTTAATTTTTTGGATACCAACAAACTCCCAAGCAACATTGGTCTCGGGGTCTATAATAGCTTTTCCAAGGTCAAAAGTTGTAAAGTCGATGGACTTTTCTCTAAAATAGTCATTACTAGGGAAGGGGGGAACAGCGCCAGTTTCTAGACTACTATTATAAAAGACCTGATATTCCAAATCTTCTACGTTAGCTAGTCTCACTAACTTTTCCAATCTTTCCATATATTCTTTCTGAGCCTCACCTTCCATTCTGCTAGAATTAGCACTAACGTCAGTGACACCAACTTCAACAATATATCTTCTTTCAGATTTGATGTCGATACCCAAAACCTCTTTAATATTCACACCTGGAGGTGGAATAGTAATCTCATCTTGTGGTCTTGTGTTTATGCCCTCAGTACCTGAACCGGACTGAAGTTGTGATAGAATTGACTGAACGATTTTCATCGCCTCTTTTTGCTTCTGATGTAAGTGCTCTTCTGCTTCATCTCTCTCAACGATAATGATTAGAAGCTCTAATACTACCGCTAGATAAAGCACGAAATAAACCTTACCAGCTCCACCGCCTTTAGACATATTTTACCTTTGAATTATTTTAAATTTCAATTTTAGTTAAAACAGACACACGCCAAATATATACAATATTTATTTAATAATAACAAAAGTGTATAAATTGGATTTCTATTTTACGAATTATCTGAACAAATATCAAATAGTAAAAAATATACTTATATGCGGCTCCTTTTTTTTCTTTTCTAAATAATAAATTCTAAATTATATCTAACGGAAAGCATAATATAAAAAAAAATATTTAAAATGGAAATAATTATTATAGGTGCAGGTGATATTGGATATCAATCTGCCCGTCGATTCTCTAAAGAAAAGCATAATATAGCACTTATAGAAAGTAATGAAACTCTCTCCAATTTTGCTTCCGACACCCTAGACGCCTTTGTTATCACTGGTAATGGTTGCAGCTCGAGTGTACTTAAAGAAGCAGGTGTAGAAAAAGCAGATGTCTTAGCAGCCCTAACTGATAATGACGAAGTAAATATTCTTGCTTGTAAAATTGCAAAAAAACATGGGGTAAAAACTACGATTGCTCGAGTTAGAAACCCTGAATATTTACTTGAAGACCATATTATAAGTAAAGAAGAATTTGGTGTTGATTATTTTTTACAACCAGAAAAAGAGACTGCGGATACTATTGTTAGATTAATTAGACAATCTAATGCTACTGATATTATAGAGTTTGAAGGGGGTAAATTAAAATTCTTCGGGCTTAGATTAGATAACACTTCTTCGCTCTTACACAAAAAATTAATGGATCTGAGTATTGAACTTGATAATCCTCCTCTAACAGTTACAGCGATAAAGCGAGGACAAAACACTATAGTTCCGAAAGGGAGCGACATACTTCTACCTGGAGATCAGATATTTATGGTCTGCGCTCCTTACTATCAAGACACTGCTTTAGAATACCTAGGTAAAACAAAGAAACAAATAGAAAATATACTAGTTATAGGCGGTGGACTAACTGCAACATTCATGGCGATGGAGCTAGACGGCGAGATCAACATGAAAATAATAGAAAGTAATGAGAAAAAAGCTCGTGCAATAGCAGAGAAGCTAAACAAATCACTTGTTATACATGGCGACGGATCCAATCTTGATTTGCTAATGTCTGAAAATCTTGACTCTATGGATCAGTTTATTGCAATAACTGGTGACGATGAGACTAATATCATCACAAGCATAGTAGCCCAACATATTGGGGTAAAAAGAACAGTCTCTTTAATCAAGAAGAGTGAATATCTGCCACTAACGCCGGCTCTTAACTTAGACGCTGTTGTTAGTAAGCAACAAATCACTGTAAATGCAATAACTCGGCTAATTAAAGGCGATGGCATAGCAAAATTCGCTGAGCTACCTGGTCTAGACGCTGAAATTGTAGAATTTGTAGTAAAAGAGAAATCGAAAATCACACGAAAACCGATAATGCATCTAAAAATACCAAAAGGAGCGGTTTTGGGTGCTATATTGAGAGATGATGAACTAATAATCCCCAAAGGGAACACACAAATTATGGTAGGAGACAAAGTAGTAGTATTCTCTTTGCCTGACTCTTTCCCAAGCGTTGAATCTCTATTCGAGTAATTCGAAATGAACGTAAAATTAGTTTTAAGAGTATTAGCCTTCCTGTCTATATTTTTAGGGATAGGTATGCTATTACCACTACCCTTCTCCTATTATTATGACTCAGGAGATGCAGCTGCTCTGCTAGAATCGGCCTCTATTTGTTTCGCTATAGGTCTATTAGTATTTATACCCAAAGATATAAGCAAAGATTTCAAAACTAAAGATGGATTTGCTATAGTTACTTTTGGTTGGATAATCATGGCCCTACTTGGTAGTTTACCTTATCTACTCTCTGGATCAATCCCAAATTTCACTAACGCTATATTCGAGACGATGTCAGGATTTACAACGACTGGCTCAACAATACTGACCGATATAGAGGCATTACCCAAAGGTATACTTTTCTGGCGCAGTATTACACATTGGCTTGGTGGGATGGGTATTATAGTACTTACTATTGCAATACTCCCATTTTTAGGTATAGCAGGTATGCAGCTATTTAAAGCAGAATCGTCCGGGCCATTCTCTGAAAAACTAAAACCACGAATAACTCAAACAGCAAAACTACTGTGGACAGTTTATGTGGTATTAACCATATCTGAAATATTATTATTAATGAGTGGGGGTATGAGTTTTTATGACTCTATTAACCACGCTTTTGCAACCCTTGCTACTGGAGGATTTTCTACTTACAATGCGAGTATAGTAGGTCAAACGCCTTATATACAATATATATTAATTGCTTTCATGGTACTAGCTGGGACTAACTTTTCTTTGCATTATTACTTCGTAAAAGGTAACTTTACTACTTATTTTAAAAGCCCCGAGTTCAGGTTTTATTTTTTTTCTATAATCCTTGCAAGTTTTCTAATATTCTTCAATATTTATACTCAATATAATGGAGCTTTTGAATTAGCATTTCGGGACTCATTATTTCAAGTAGTGTCATGTATAACTTGTACAGGTTTTGCTTCTGCCGATTATGAGCTATGGAGTACAACCTCACAAGTAATACTATTACTTTTGATGATGGGAGGCGGTATGGCTGGATCTACGGCAGGTGGTATCAAAACTGTAAGGTTGATACTGCTATTCAAATTCACTTACAATCAGTTTGTCAAAGTACTGCATCCAAGAGCAGTCGTACCACTTCGAATAGGTAATAGATATGTAGATGATAAAACCGTATTAGATGTACTTGGATTTTTTATGCTCTACATAGTAATACTGACTACTTCTGTTTTATTATTAACAGTTTTCGGATTGGATTTCGTTAGTTCGATCGGGGCAGTAGTTACTGCGATGAGTGGCGTTGGTCCAGGACTCAACTTAGTCGGGCCAATGGATAACTTTTCATTTTTACCGGACATTTCTAAATGGCTCCTTTCATTCCTTATGTTAGCTGGTAGACTAGAGTTACTAACTGTAATTATACTATTGTCACCTAATTATTGGAGCAAATGATACCGAACTACACTAGATAACTTTAGTACTATAAATTTATTATTTCGTATATTGCTCGATATTACGTTACATTCTTATGGCTTTATTTAACAAGTCAATAAAATTTTATTAAAATTCATGAACTATAAAATTGTAATACGAGTATTAGCATTTCTTTCTATATTCCTAGGGTTAGGTATGTTATTACCTTTACCATTTTGTTATTATTATGATTCGGGTGATGCACAGGCATTTCTGATATCTGCAGCTATTTGTTTCAGCATAGGAATACTATCATTTTTAACAAATGATAAAAAAACAGATCTTAAAACAAAAGATGGTTTCGCAATAGTTTCTTTCGGATGGATAATCATGGCATTATTAGGTAGCTTGCCTTATATGTTGTCTGGTGCTATTCCTTCTTTCGCCGATGCTTTTTTTGAATCAATGTCTGGATTTACAACAACAGGCTCCACGATACTATCTGAGATAGAATCATTGCCCCAAGGTATATTACTTTGGCGTAGTATAACCCATTGGTTCGGGGGTATGGGTATAATCGTTTTGACCATAGCTATATTACCGTTCCTCGGTATCGGTGGTATGTCGCTATTCAAGGCTGAATCCCCAGGTCCAATTTCGGATAGACTAAAACCCAGAATCACTCAAACAGCTAAATTACTTTGGGGAGTTTATGTATTACTGACAGTGACTGAGCTTGGTTTACTTATGGTTGGAGGTATGGATTTTTATCACTCTCTCAATCATGCTTTCGCTACTATGGCTACAGGAGGTTTCTCAACGAAAAATTTGAGTTTAGCTGGTGAGACCCCTTACACGCAATATATAGTTATTATATTTATGTTTATAGCGGGGACTAATTTCTCGCTTCACTATCACTGGATGCGTGGAGATGTAAGAAGTGTATTCAAAAGCACTGAATTCAGAGTATATATATTTATAATATTTTTTACTTCTATTTTTATTTTTACAGATGTTTATCATCTCTATGCTGGTGCTGTAGAGCCCGCTATACGTGATGTACTCTTCCATGTAATCGCTGTTATAACTACAACTGGTTTTGCTACCTCAGATTTCGAACAATGGTCCAATTCATCACAAATAATGACCCTAGCTTTGATGTTCGTCGGAGGAATGGCTGGATCCACTTCTGGTGGTATGAAAGTAATTAGGGTAATACTATTAATCAAATTCGCTTACAACCAATTTGTTAAAGTACTACACCCTAGAGCAATAGTGCCGATTAAAGTAGGAGACACAAGAATAGAAGATAAAGTAATACATGATGTACTTGGCTTTTTTGTTCTCTATATGTTTATATTGGGTGTATCTATTTATTTGTTAATACTATTTGGATTGGATCTAGAATCAGCGATAGGTTCTGGCGTAACAGCTATTAATAATATCGGCCCAGGTTTAAATTTGACTGGCCCTACAGATAATTTTGGTTTTTTACCTGATATTTCGAAGTGGTTATTATCATTTCTTATGTTAGTTGGTAGATTGGAAGTATTGACAGTTATTATACTATTAGCACCTTCATATTGGAAGAAGTAATTTTTCAATCTAATACGACCTCATTTGGATTAGATGCCTATATTTTGATTGTGCTAACTTTACTAAGGCAGTGAAATAAGAAAAATTAGAACTCTAATAAATTTCAGTTTAATGTATTATATTTGTTTAACTGAATGAAATTTACTTTTATCAAACTAATAAGATATAAATGAAGAAAACGGTCCTTATTCTATTTATTATATTCTCATCTATAGCAAAATCCAACAATGCAGACTCCTTATATTCTATATGGGAAAATAACAAATTACCTGACTCGAGCCGTATAGTAGCTCTGGCAAAATTCATCACTTTCAACGTATTAAATTCTAATCCCGATTCTGCTAAATCATTAAACGATGAATTGTTTCTTTTCTCCGAAATGAAAAAAAATGACGTCGGTATGAGTGAGGCATATAACAACTACGCTATACTTAGTTCTTTTAATGGGAATTATAAAAAAGCCATAGAATACTTGAACAAAGGGCTCGAACTAAACAAAAAAATGAATAACAAAGTTAGAATAACAAACTCACTTACGAATATGTCTTTAATGTATAATCAACTTGGTGATTATGATAAGGCTATGGAATACAATAAAAAGTGTTTAGAAATACAAAAAGAGATAGGTGACAAATTCGGTATTATAAAAACATATAATAATATGGGGATTATATATGATTATATTGGCAATAATAAGAAAGCTATAGAATACTATGAGTTAACTGTAAAACTATCTAAAGAAGTAGGATACAAAGAAGGAATAGGCAATGGGCATATGAATATAGCACTTATATATTATGATCTTGGGGATATGGATAAAGCACTAATAAATATCACCAAATCCTTAGAAATAGCTGAAGAACTTAATGACAAATTCTACTTAGCAGATACATACTCTAATGTAGGATATGTAAAAGCCGGAATGAAGAACTACGATGATGCATTAGAATATTATAACAAATCTCTAAAAATACATATTATGCTAAACAATATAAAAGGTATAGCAAATGTGATGTTTCTATTGGGGGAACTAACAAAAGATCAAGGTGATAACAAACAAGCCCTTTGGCATTTTACCGAGAGTCTTAAGTCATACGAAGAAATAGAACAGAGCTATGATATATCTGCTTGTTATATGAATATAGGTCGGTGCCATCTTGCCTTGAAAGAGTTAAAAAAGGCAATAGAGAATTGCGAAAAAAGTTATAGCCTATCAAGAAAAATTGGTGCTATAGAAATAGAGAAAGATGCTTGCGATTGTTTGTACGAATCATACAAAGCAAAAGGAAATGACAAAAAAGCAATAGAATACATGGAGATATCCAAAATATTGTTGGATAGTATAAATAATAAAGAAACAGCTGAGAAGTTGGCAGAACTAGAATACGAGAAAGAAATATTAGCTGACAGTCTGGCAAAAGAAAAAATAAGAGTGGAAAAAGAAATTAAGGAAAATAACAATATTAGAGATCTGTTATTTTTAGGAAGTGGTATTCTAGTATTATTAGTCTCAGGTGGATATCTCATAAAAAGGAAGAATAGCAAAAAATACGAAGAAGGTGATTAATAATTTTTAAAAGTTATAATTAGAAATATTTAGTATATTGATAATAAAGTTACTTACAAATTTCTATGAAATACTTTCTAATAACTCTATACTTTATTTTTTCTATATACCTCAACCTGAATGCTGCTAAGGATTCATTACTTGTTATATGGGAAAATCGCACATTAAGTGATTCCATTAGAATAGAAGCATATAATAAGTATATATGGTCAAATTATATTAATCTGAATTCGGATTCCTCAGAATTCTACATAGATAAACTCTATCAATACAGTATTACTAAGGACAAAAAAATAAAGAATTTTGGCCTTGCAAACGTATCAATGATGCAAGGAGTACTGAATCTAATAAAAGGGGATTATAACGAAGCACTTGTTAGATTTGAAAAGAGCTTAGAAACAAGTAAAGACCCACTACATAAATTCAATTTAGCCCAATCACTATATTACATTGGAATTACTAATTACTACAAAGGTGATTTTAATTTGGCAATTACAGAGCTTCAAGAAACTATAAAAAAATATAAAGAGCTTAATAAGAAAGAGGAAATAGCTGCCACTTATGTAAATCTAGGTTCAGTTTATAAAGAATTAGCCGACTATAATAAAGCACTTGAGCACTATCATGGTGCATTGAGAGTATTCATAAAACTAGAAAGAAAAGAACAGATTTCAGCATTGTATAATAATCTGGGCTTGATATACTTAGAGAAAGGAGAATATGTAAACGCTTTAGATTATTTTGATAGAAGTATAAATATTAAAACCGAACTTGGTGATGAAGCTGGAAAAGCATCTACTTTTCACAACATCGGTTTAATATACATAGAATTTCGTGAATACGACAAAGCAAAAGAGTACATTAATAAAAGTATCGAGATAGAAAAAGATAGTAAAAACAAACGCGGGTTAGCAAATTCTTATGTAGAAATGGGTGATATACTAATTGCTCAAAATAAATATGATTCCGCTTTGAAATACATCTTACAATCTTTGCAAATAAATGAAGAGATAGGCAACAAAAGTGGGATAGCCATATCTTTACTTTCATTAGGAAACATACACAATAAACTGAGAAACAACAGTAAAGCTAATTACTATTTCAAAAAGAGCTTAGAAATTTTTGAAGAAATAGATGAAAAGAATGGGATAGCTAGTGCTTTGAGTAATTTGGGTATATCCAACATAGAGGAAGGCTTATTAAAACAAGCACTCAATTATTGTACACGTGCTGCAAGTATCGCTAACGAACTAGACAACTTACAAACTAAAAAATTATCTTGTGATTGCTTATACCGAGCTTATAAAAAAACATCGCAACACTCAAAAGCGTTAGAACAATATGAGAAATTCATCGAATATTCTAATCAATTGAGCACAATAGATGCTTCTAAAGATATACAAAAAATCCAATTTCAGAAATCTAAGTTAGCTGACAGTTTGAAGCAGGAAAAACTAAGATTAAAAACAAAACTAGAGTACGAAAACCGGATATCCACTGAAAACCAGCAAAGAAATATTGCCTTTGCAATTGGTTTGATCCTTATATTAGTAACGGGAGGATTGTATAGTAGGAACCGTTATATACGAAAGACAAATGACGAGATAGCTAAGGAAAGAGACCGATCTGAGACTCTTCTTCTGAATATACTCCCTGCCAAAATAGCAAAAGAATTAAAAGAAAAAGGAAAATCAACAGCTAGAGATTATGAGAATGTAACTATTATGTTTACTGACTTCAAAGAATTTACTCAAGCATCAGAAAAGCTAACAGCTCATCAATTAGTTGATGAAATAAATTATTGCTTCGAAGAATTTGATAAAATATGTGAAAAATATAAAATTGAGAAAATAAAGACTATCGGAGATTCTTACATGGCCGCTGGTGGATTACCTGTACCTTTCGAAGAGTCCACTAAAAATACAGTATTAGCAGCCATCGAAATACAGCAGTTTATAATTGAAAGAGCAAAGGAAAGGTCTAATAAAAATGAAATCTGTTTCGAAATGAGATTAGGAATTTATACAGGCCCTGTAGTAGCAGGTATAGTCGGAGTAAAGAAATTCCAATATGATATATGGGGTGATACGGTAAACACCGCATCGCGTATGGAGAGTGCTGGAGAAGTTATGAAAGTAAATATTGGTCAGACTACTTATAATATACTCAAAGATGACCCCGACTTTATATTCGAGTATAGAGGTAAGATACAAGCCAAAGGCAAAGGCGAAGTTGATATGTATTTTGTAAAAAGTGCAGATAAACTATGAAGAAAATAATAATTCTTTCCATTATAGTTTTAACTTTTTCATATTCCAAATCTTCCAGCTTAGATTCACTTTATAATAATTGGAATAATCCCTCTCTATCGGATTCAAATCGTATAGCCTCTTTAGGTAGATTTATAGCTATCAAACACCTTTATTCAAACCCTGATTCGGCACTAATTTTATCAAATAGATTGCTAGTTTTTGCAAAAGAAAAGAAGAATGAAAGAGGTATTTCTTCAGCTATGAATCTCTTAGGAAATATTCATTTTGGGAGAGGAGATTACGTAAAAGCTTTGGAATACTTTAAACAAAGTCTAACGATGCGTGAGAGTGTCGCAAATAATTCTGAATTATCTTCTTTATATAACAACATTGGAAATGTATATGCATCTCAGGAAGATATAAACAACGCAATTATATATTATAAGAAGGGGTTAGAGTATTTTGAAAAAGATGGGAATAAAGTTGGAATGGCAGGTTTACTCAACAATATTGGGGCTTTGTACAACTCAAACCTTGATTTTGAAAAAGCTTTAGAATATTTCAACAGAAGCTTAAAAATATCAGAAGAAATTAATCATAAACCAGGTTTGGCAAGAACTTATAATAGTATAGGATTATACTATAAACATACTGATAGCCCTACAAAGGCAATGATATATTTACAGAAAAGTATCGATTTGAACAAGAGTTTAAATAATCTTAGTGGATATGCGAATTCGAACATTAACCTTGGTACTATTTATAATATTCTAAATAAGTACAATGATGCGATAAGTGTGTGCAAGGAAGGCTTGGAAGTAAGTAAACAAATTGGTTCACCAGAATATGAGAGAAATGCGTGCGATTGTTTATACAAAGCATATAAAGGTCAAGAAAATAACACACAAGCTCTACTTTTTCACGAGAAAATGACTGCACTAAATGATAGTATTAATTCGAATGAAATATTGAAAGACCTTCAACAAATGGAATTCCAAAAGCAATTAGTAGCAGATAGTCTTAGACAGAATCAAAAAGAATTAGAATTGAAACTAGAATATGAAAAGCAACTAAATAGTGAGAATCAGAAACGAAATATAGCTATTGGCTCTGGGTTACTTTTACTTGTGATAGCTGTTAGTTTGTATTTCAGAAACAAATCCATCAAAAAATCAAGAAATGAAATTTCAATAGAAAAAGAAAGATCAGAAGCATTGTTACTCAACATACTACCTGAAAAAATAGCGCAAGAGCTCAAAGAAAACGGTAAATCTGAGGCTAAAAGCTATGATTTAATCTCCGTACTATTCACTGATTTCAAGGAGTTCACACAAATTTCAGAAGAGCTATCTGCAACTGAATTAGTCTCAGAAATAAACACTTGCTTCGAGGCATTCGATAATATTTGCTCGAAATATAGAATCGAGAAGATTAAGACAATTGGCGATTCGTATATGGCTGCGGGTGGATTGCCTGTACCATACAATGACTCAATCAAAAACACTGTTCTAGCAGGACTTGAGATGGTAGAATTCATTAGCAAACGCAAAATAGAGCGAGTGAAAGCAGGCAAATATCCATTCGAAATGAGAGTAGGGATAAACACAGGCAACGTAGTAGCAGGAATAGTCGGAGTAAAGAAATTCCAATATGATATTTGGGGTGATACGGTAAATACCGCATCGAGAATGGAGAGTGCCGGAGAAGTTGGTAAAGTTAATATAAGTCAAAGTACTTATGAATTGCTAAT
>JBFHKR010000032.1:0-22729 GCA_041595255.1 Chlorobiota bacterium | reverse complement strand
TATTTGCTTTGGCTTTACTGACCATCAGTACTGCTACAGCACTAGAGCCATTAAAAGTGGCTATATTTAAAACAGGTGGAGCTGCTAATGTACAAGTTGTACTAAACGACTATACTGGCGGAACAGCAACAGCTATTTACACAGGCCCTAGCGTTTCGCTAACACCAAACAGCTCGGGTATTATCATTATCAACGTTGCTAATAATACTGCAACTACGGATTGGGCAGATATTACAGCAGCTCAAGTAAACTCATACTATGTACTAGATATTAAAGTTGGAGGGACTCTATACGCACAGTACAGATTAGACCAACAAATAATCAATCAATCGCAAGGTGGTGTTTTGGATTCTGAGGGTAACCTAACTCCTCCAGAAAGTGGATCTGGGAGTGTAGGAACTGACGACAATAGATGGGGTGAGCTGTTTGTAGAGGGAAATACTCTACACGTTGGCCCAGGTGGCGGAATGGCTGGAAATGATGAATTAGCTTTTAGCTACGATGATGCTACTAATACGGCTACTATGAAAGTTGCAAATAAAGTAGCTCTAACATCAGTGGAAGACGCCGTCTCTATCACTCAACAAGCAACTATTGACGGTATTTCAATAGGACAAGGTGGGGGTGACATTGCTTCTAATATAGCTATTGGTTCAGGTGCACTTACTACGAATACAAATGGTAATATCAATCTTGCAGTAGGACAAGATGCATTAAAATCAAATGTAGATGGGAATAGTAATATAGCAGTTGGTTATAAAGCACTTGAAAGTAATACTTCAGGTCAATCTAATACAGCTGTTGGTTATAATGCATTAAAATCAAATACTACTGGTCCTGGAAATCTTGCTTATGGAGAAAGCGCACTTGAAAGTAATACTATAGGTCAATCTAATACAGCAATTGGGACTTATTCATTATTTAGCAATATCAGTGGGTATAGTAATATAGCAGTTGGTTCAAGTGCCTTATATTCCAGTAAAGGCATTGGGAACACAGCAATTGGAAATGATGCTGGATCAAGTATAACAACTGGAAATAATAACGTCTTTTTAGGTTATTATGCAGGGAAAATCTCTCAATTGGCTACCGCATCAAACTCTATTGCAATCGGCGCAAACACACACACTACAGCAGACAACCAAGTAGTAATAGGTGATGCTAATATAACAGAGACGCAGCTAAGAGGTGTTAAGTTAATGGATTTAGCTGGTGGTGGAACTCAGAATATCCAAGTTGACAATACTGGTAAGCTAGTAACAGGTAATGCTACATATACTACTGGAACAAATATAGGAGACCTAGCTAATATAATTACGTTCGATTCTGGAGGTAATTCAATAACAACAGCTGATTTGAATACTAGTCATCCAAATGGTACTGTGTTATATTTGTACGAAACTTCAGGAACAGGAGATATTACTGACGGTGATGGTACGACTATAAGTTTTACATTTCAAAATATAATTATGGTAAAAGATGGTACAGGAACATGGCGTCTTATGTCTTTTGCTCAATAAAATATATAGAGTCTTGACAACTTAAAAGAATTATATCATAACTAATAAAATAACAAGTTCAAATCCAACCCCACACCAATCACGGCGTGGGGTTTTTTGTTTATCCCCCTTCTCCATTCATATCATTCTAAATCTATTATAAAACGCTTTCTGTGTTTGACTACTTCTCACCCATTACTTTCGCAAAGTAATTATTTTCATAACAAAATAAAAAGGTAACGCCTATGTGGATTGAAGTATTCAGAACAGGAAAGCACACCGATGCCAATGGTAATGGTGCCGATTACACCGCCGATGACATATCACAAATTGCAACTAAGTACAATGAGTCCGTTGAGTCGGATAATAGTAACGTAGCTCCAATAGTCAAAGGTCACCCCAAGACTGACGACCCAGCTTATGGTTGGGTAGAGCGACTAAAAGTCAACGGCGAAAAACTACTAGCTAAGATCAAAGACATAGTACCCGAATTCGCTGAGGAAGTGAAAGCAGGGCGATTCAAGAAAGTTTCGATTGCACTTTACCCAGGGAATTTACTCCGCCACATTGGTTTTCTAGGGGCTATGGCGCCCGCAATAAAAGGGCTTGAACCAGTTTCATTCGCTGATAAGGGCGAATACATAGAGTTTGCCAATGACTCTCAGCCGAAGCTAACTGAACTAGAGCAAATACAGCTAGAAAACAGACAGCTAAAAGAGAAGCTATGCTCGTTAGAAAATGAAAAGAAAGATGCAGAGTACAATGAGTTCATAGATGGACTAATAGGCGATAGCAAGATAAACCCTCATCAAGCAAAAACTCTCAAAACTATACTCCAAAAAGCAGCACAATCAAGAGAATACAACGAAGGTGAATCACTAACAGATTTGATAAAAGAATTCGCTGGGAGCATGACTGCTTCTAATCACTTACTTACTGAATTTGCACAGAACGATATACCTGAGTATGATGGTCAATTCGAAGGAAAGAACACCGCACCGGAACGTCTGGCACTTCACAACAAAGCGAGTAGCATCAGTAGAAATAATCCCAACATACCTTATGAGCAAGCACTACTACTTGCATTAGACCAATAATAATAGGAGCAATATATGTCAAAAAGAACAGACGAACTCCGTATGGTTGACCCCATATTGAGCACAATAGCACAAGGATACAGCAACTCATCTCTTGTGTCAGAAGCACTATTCCCAATAGTAAATGTCAGCAAAAGCAAGATGAAAATACCAGTTTTCGGTAAAGAAGCATTCTTCCTAAGAGCTGTGGATAGAGCCATCCGTGCTGATAGCAATAGAATACCACCGACCGAAATATCACTCATAGATTTCGAAACTCAAGAGCGAGATTTGGAAATGGCACTCGATCATTTGGAGCAAGAGGAAGCTAATAATCTCGAAATGTATATGAGCCAAATCACTAAAACTTTGGCGGATAGTATAGCTCTAACTCGTGAGAAATCTGCAGCGGATTTGGCTCAAGACGCCGCTCTTTACGCGTCGGGAATGAAGACTGTTATAACAAGTGGCGATGCATTCGATGATTACGATAATACCACTGACCCAATAGAAGTAATCAAAGACGGACTAGAAGCCGTAAGAGGTAAGATAGGGAAATTCCCAAACACAATGGTGCTGGGTGAGTCGGTTTTCAGAGTGCTAATGAGCCACCCAAAAATCTTAGACAAAATCAAGTACTCATCACTCGGAAAAGCAACAAAAGAAATACTAATAGAGCTAACGGACATACCAAATATAGAAGTTGGGCTATCTGTTTATACAGATGATGGCACAAGCTTTACGGATATATGGCAAGACAATATCGTTTTGGCTTACGTTGACAAGAACGTAAAAGGAAGCCGTTCGGAGTTCAACCCAAGCTATGGCTATACTTTCAGAAGACAAGGAATGCCAGAAGTAGATACGTATAACGAGAATGGTGGTAAAATAAAAGTGCTTCGATATACTGACAATTACTCAGTTAACGTAACTGCACAAGATGCCGCATATCTAATTTCTAATACTAATCACAATTAATAGGAGCCAATAAATGCCAATCAACAATTTAACTTACAACCCACTATTGACAATCACAATATCGGCTGGCGAAGCCCTACCAGCTAACAGGTTCGTGGACTATAGTGGAAACCTATGTTCAGCAGCCGAAGCCGCACTTGGAGCAACAGAAATAGCTTGGAACAGTGGTGATACTGCTTCTATCATAGCGCAAGGTATAGCTATAATTGAGACAGCCGATGATTTCTACAAAGGTGATGAAGTATGCACAGGTACTGGCGGTAAAGCAGTTGCTCAATCAGGTTCAGACCCAGTTGCTGGGAGAGCATTGGACGATGCCTCGTCTGGCGACTATTTACGTGTATTACTGACACATTAATAATTAAAACAAAAAAAAAGGGGCAAGTCAATCTTGCCCCTTCTAATTTTAATCTATCTATTTAATACTTACAACCTAGAAATTATAAGTAAACTTCAATGTACTTAATCTTGGTATTAGTGTACCACCGAATACTTGGTAGTGAGTAGTATTGAATATATTATAGATAAATAATCCCATATTCATTTGCTCAGTTACGTCATATCCAGCACTTAGGTTGAATAGAGTATAAGTAGGAACAGTACCGAATTGGATACCAGCTAACCACTCATATTCATCAACATAGTTCATCTGCAAACTAACATCGAACGATTCAGGAACGTCGTAAGTTATAGAAGCATTCAATCTATGCGGCGGAGTGTTAGGCGATATTTGAGGGTCACCTTCTTCTAGATTAATTTCCGCATCATAATACATATAGTTCACAGTTAGTTTTACTTCGTCAGTTATGTAGTAGTTAGCCCCTAGCTCGAGCCCATATTGATTCACCGAACCAATGTTGCCATTTGACAGAGCATGTAGCGGAGTACCATCTAGAGAAACTAGTGGAGCCACATTAGTAGAGTAGTTATCCAATGCGTCATACACATACTGAGTAGCAAATTCGTTGTACTCTTCGAATCCGTCACCTAAGCTTGAGCTCCATTTTTGCAAATCTTTATTTGCATTGGCAACGAAAGAGGTAACGAAATCTTGAATCTGATTATAGTAAACATCTGCAGTGATATATAGCTTATCGCTTATTATACCCTTGTATCCGATCTCATAACCAAGATTCTTCTCCAGCTTCAAATCTTCATTCCCAACAGCACGAGAGATCGGCTGCGGTAATGAGTTGACGAAATCCGGATTTCGTGGGTCAGTGCTTATCAGCCCCAAATTCTGCTCACTAGCATCTCTACCCGACATAGCAGATATAGAGTCTAGAATCTCAGTTTGAAGAGCGTTATAGTCGAATAGACCTGTACCAAATTTGTATTTCTCGCTATTTGCAAATACAGGCGCTATTGGTGACCATCTAAAGTATTCATTATAGTTCGGTCTTTGGAAACTACGGCTAATGCTGAATCTCAAAGTATTGGCTTTGTCTATATCATAAACTAACGCTGCACGAGGAGAGAAGAAAGCATCGTGTATATTTGACTCATCGAATCGAGCAGAAGCTACGAATTTCAAATCCTCAGCTATTTTCCATGAAAGTTGACCGTAAACACCATAGTAGTTAGCATCTATATCTCTTGATAAAGTTCTATTCTGCGCTAGTAACTGTTTGTCATAGCTTGCACCAAAGATAATGTGAAATTTCTCATCTTTGTCAGCATAGAAATTATACTGAGCATCTGCAAGTATATCTTCTTCATCATTTTGAGTGAAGAAATTTGCATGCAAAAACCAAATAGAATCTTTCGAATATCTATTAGTATAATGAGTGTGGAAGTTGAAATTTTCCGAATTGTACTCTAATCTAGCATAAGGTTTATACAAATCCTTAACTAGTACACGACCCAAATCGAATGAGTAAGTGTCGTTTCCAGAGTTTGACATACCAACTTCTGCAACTACTCTTTTGTCAACGTCGAAATCATAATCCATACGGAAAGTTCCGTAAGTAGAAAATGTCTCACGTTCTTCATTAGTCAACGCTCTCAACTCACGTCTCAAACCATCGTATTCCAAAAGCGAATCCGCGTGACGGCTTTGAGAAAGGTTCAAACTCGTCGAGCGACCAGCTGTAACTTTGAAGCTAAGCTCATCAGTAATCAGAGCAGCATATCTCAGATCCAGTCGGTTGGTTTCGTAATCACCAGTAGTGGTTGATACTTTACCGCCGAGTACATCACGAGGAGCATAACTCTTCATATTGATAACACCATTGAAAGCATTGGCACCGTAAAGTGCTGCGTTAGGACCACGAACGAACTCAATAGTCTCGAACTCGTCAGCTGGCAATTGGAACGAATTCCACTCTTGAGCCGATAGTAGCATTAGGTGGTTCTCTCTTCCGTCTTGGAGTACTAATACTCTTTTGTTCATAGTATTAGTGAATCCACGCGTGTTTACAGTATAGTCAGTAGTACCGCTACGCAATACTTCTACACCTGTCATTCCGTCGAAAGCAGCCCCTAGTTGGTTCGCTCTCGACTTCTCCTGCACTTGATCTGCATAGAGCACGTCTATCGCCCCGGGCGATTCCGTTACCTTCTCCAATCTCTTGGAACTTGCGGTGACCTCGAGGTCATCGAATGTATAAGTCTGGTAATTTAGCTCTATGCTTAGTTCGGACGCCGAACTAACATCAATCGTATTATTGTACTTTTGGAACCCGTGTTCCTTCACGAAGAAAGTCATCTTGCCATCTTCGATATTATTGAAGTTAAAATAACCGTTATCATCTGTAACGGCGATCTTACCAGTCTCCAATATCTTGACTACAACTTTCCCCAAAGGCTTCCCGGAATCCTTATTTACAACTTTGCCTTTTATACTTGCTGCAGCCATTGAAATGACCATTACAAAGTATATAAACAAAGTTAGAATAATTAGCCTTTTCATTATGCTAATTCCTCTGGTTTGTTATAAAAAAACGAAAAAATCGTTAATATCGAAACTGCGAAAACAACGGAAACAATGTAGATACCATCTACTCCGATTCCGTCCGAAAAGTAAACGAATACTGCACCACTAAGTACAGGGCCTAGTGCCTGACCTACTTGTGAAAGCATCCGGTTGAATGACATGAGCAAAGCTCTGTTATTCTCATCAGAAAATTTTATTATCATTGATTGCGAGTTAGGAAGTACAAATGAGTGCGATATACCAAATATAGCTGTCGATATAAAAAGCATATACCATTCGCTATAAAGCGGAATCATACCCAAAGCTAAACCATATCCCAATAGACCTATCTTGAGTAAGCTTTCGTGTTGGAATCTTTTCAAGAATTTGCCTAGGAAATACGCCGTTAGCGAAGTGCTAATAGACATACTTGCTAGAATAATCCCGATGAATGTTGGTTCTAGTGCAAATCTCTCTTTTGCTACATAAGGTACATAGGTTATGAATGGCCCCATCAGTATTATAAAAAGCGAGATACTAACTATAAGCAAAGTTAGTAGATTTCTATTTTTTATCAATTTTAGAAAGCTATTAAAATAATGGCGTGTTTGATGTGATTTTCCTTTTACATCCAAATCTAGAAAGAAGAGCACATATATAGCAATTGGGATTGCTACTAGAGGCATATAGAACACATATTCATAAGAAATACCAGATAGTATCCCCCCAATAATTGGGAATGTTGCTGTACCTATACTAAGTACACTGTGGTTATAACCCATTATCCTAGGTCTATCTGGACCAGCAAAAATATCGCCAATTAACGCTACATTTAGTGCTCCTAGAGATGCTGCACCTACTCCTTGTAGAAATCTGAAAAACAAAAGCATCTCGAATGTTACTGCAACAGAACACATAAAGCCAGCCACTCCAAAGAGTAATAAGGCAGGTACTATGACTATCTTCCTACCAAATTTATCTGATAGAAAACCGAGTACTGGAGTAAGTAATATTCCTGGTATTGCAAATACGGAAATGATCAATCCAAAATCTTCATCAGCTAGATTAAAATGTTCTGCTATTCCAGGCAATGCCGGAGATACTGATGCAATACCTAATACAGCCATTAGTGTAACAGAGAAGATAATAATAAAGTACTTTATATTAGTTTCCAAGTACTATCCCCAATGATAATAATAAACTATCAACCATCATAAGTAAACCACTAAGGGCAAGCACAGTATTGTATTGCCTACCAACGGCTAATATAATTTTCTTAAATATAATAATAGCCAAAGGAAGAGCTAAAAAAGTGATTAGTATATATTCATTACTCGTTATCAAGTATAAATAAAACTGAACAGCAAAGACAAAGAACATTAGCATATTGTAAAGTGCGATGGAGTGCTTTTCTCCTAATCGGACTGCTAGAGTAATCTTGTTAACTTGTTTGTCAGTATCAATATCGCGGATATTATTAGCTGCTAATATATTAGTTGAGAGAATACCCGGAACAAAAGAGGCCACGAAAATAAACCAATCAACATATCCCGTATATATATAGAAAGTACCGCAGACTGCTACTATACCAAAGAAAACTAGGACAAATATATCACCCAATCCTTTGTAAGCTAGTGGATACGGCCCACCAGTATAAGCCCAACTAAAGAACAATGAGACAATACCAATGAGAAGTATATAATAATCAGATATAGAGACTAGGTATAAACCTGCTAAGAAAGTAACAACTATTGAAATAATAGAAGCCGACCACATAGCACGTACACTAATTCGGCCAGTAGAAACGCCACGAGTGGAGCCAAGGCGGTCATCACTATCGGCACCCTTTTTGAAGTCGTATATCTCATTAATGAAATTAGTTATAATCTGAATCATAGATGCACAGAAAAGTATAACTAAAGCCGTCAGCCAATCGAACTGACCTTTGGTATAAGCATAGGCAGAAGCAATTATCACAGGAGATATGCTTGCAGGTAAGGTTTTTAGCCGCAACGCAGCTACCCAATCTTTGATTTCCGGCATTATAAAAATAGTTAATAAGACAACTTACGAATTTAACTAATGTCTATATATTTATATAACTTTTGTGAAAAACGTATTGTAAGCTATGTCAATCTGAGTGTAACGAAGATTCTATGTTATTATAAAAAAAGAGCCACTCTTTTATCAAGAGCGGCTCTTATTTTTAATAAAGTGAGTGGGTTATTAACTAGCTATATTAGTAGCCATAATAATAGAAACACCATTAACTTTACTTACTTTACCTTCAATAGTTACAGATGCTTCACCTGAAACTTTAGCAAGACCTTTCCAATCGTAGTTTCCAGCAGCGTTATACACCATATAGAAAGTACCATTAGACAAGAACCCAACATATTGACCAGCCATAACTAGTTCTTTTACTCTAGCTACACTTAGTGTTTCGTAGTTCCCAGAAATGAAATCAGTCATTTTCACAACTTTACCTGTCAATCCAGCATTAGTTGGTTTCGTAGATTCGCCACCAGTTTTTGCTTTTTCAACAGCTTTTTCAACTTTCTCAGCAACTTCTTCTGCTGCCTCTTCAGTAGTTTCAGCAGCTTCTTCAACTGCTTCTTCAACAGAATCAACTTGTTCTTGTACTGCTTCTTCAGCAGGAGCGTCTTTGTTTTCTTCTTTACCGCCACAAGCAAATAGTAAACCCGATAGCAATAATACTAATAGTATTTTTTTCATGATTTACTCCTTAGTTGTATGAATTAGCGATGATATAATTAAAACCCTTAGCCGACTTTACTGGACCACCTATAGTATACTCACCACCAGCATGTTTTACTAGGCTTTTAGTATCTAAGTTACCAGCAGCATTCATCACAAAGTAAATCTTACCATTAGATTTGAATGCTAATGCTTGACCAGCTTTGTAAAGTTCTAAGGCTCTATCTTTGTCTATTGATACATTTGAATTAATAAATTCAGATGATAGACTTACCGTCGTACCAGTTAATCCTGATTGTGCATTGATATCCATTTGAGTTACGGCTAAACCTATAACAGAAACAGAAATCAAAATAGCTATGAATAATTTTCTCATTGTATTTTACCTTTGATTATTATTTCTTAGCGTAAGGGAAACCAGCGTTAGCTTGGTAAGAAACTTGTATTTCTACATATTTATCACCAGTAGCGCCTTGCAAGAAACTACCATTAACATTTTTCAAGAATACTTTAGCATAGTGAACATCACCATTAGCTTTAGTATTTTTAACATAAACTACAACACTTGAAGTAGCATTAGTTAAGTCATGAACATCTTGGCTATAATTTTTGTTATCTAGCGCTTGTGAATCAAATACATCATTCAAACTAGCAGCAGGTACTGCATCAGAAACTGAAGCTGATTCTACAGCAGTAGAAGCACCAGCATAATTCAATTTAGAAGCTGAACCAAATTTCACTTTGCTATCTTTTGTATCAAGACCCAAGTTCCACTCTGCAATCTGAGCAATTGTTTTAACTGTAGGGAAAAATTCTCCAAGTCCATCATCTTCGTAAAGAGCCAATCCACTACCTTTGTTAGAAACATCAGAAGCATAAAGTTTGATAGTATTAGCATCAACTTGAATAAATCTCATTGCCGGAGCCCATTTGATTTTAGCAGCAGTTGATGAATTACCATTGTCATAGTTTGTAACTACTTCAAAAGTATATTCTTTATCTTTATCTAGTCCAGCTATTTCTACAGCAACGCCAGATTGAGATGCTGACATCTCAGGAGCATTAGTAGAGCTAGTGTTTGATGGGTAATAAGTGATAGTATAGTCTTTTAATTGACTCATATCTATATCGCTAGCATCTTTCCATTTGATGTGGACTGTATTATCATTGATAGAAGTAGCTTGTAAGTCTATAGGTGCACTAGGTGTATCTTCTACAGGTGCTACTGTATCTTCTTCACATGCATTGAACGCGAACATAACTGCAACTAATGCAGTCAAAAGTGATAATTTTTTTATTAAATTCATAAAAAAATACCTCCGTTTAAATTGTTAATAAAATTATAATCTCAAAATTACTAAATACTATCATATTATAGAAGAAGAAGATAGTATTTGCGATAGATTTTCCGTTAGAACTTTTCTATCGTAACTACTTACGAACTCGTCATTCCCTTTTGGTAGCGAGCCTCTCTTCCATAAATCGTAATATGTACTTAGTGCCTTATATATATCCTCTTTGTCATTTGGTTCTGCCGTTAGGGCTATACCCGATGACACTGCCAATTCTCTCATATAGCTTTTAGGCATAGTCGCTAATATTGGCTTTTTAGCTCCGAAGTATTCGTATAGTTTACCAGGAGTCCGAACATCATCATTTTGCAATATCCATAAAACATCCGATTGCATAAGATGAGCCACTGCTTCTTTGTGACTGACATTACCAGTCAATATCACATTTTCTTCTATTTTTAATTTTTTTATTTGATTTAGATGATTTTTTCTCATCAGACCAACTAATTTTAATTTAATTCGACTTTTATCTAATTGATTAGAGTCTATAAGCTTTCTAAAAGCTTCGAAAAATGGTCTAGGGTTTCTATTATCTTGAAATAAACCCGAATGAGTAATAACGAAATCGTTTCTATCTGATTTCGATACTATATTATCAAAATCCTCTTTATCATACCCATGAGAAACGATACTGATGTCATTATGTTTTAATAACTTATAACTTTTTAGTAATCGTTCCTTTTGCTCTCTAGATATAACTACTATTTTACTAGACTTGTAAAGGACTTCGGCTTCAAGTTTCTTATTATAATGCTTATGAAATTTTGTAGGCATTACGTTAAACGGGTTGCCGTACCACTGATCTCGGTAGTCTAGCACTAGCGGAATGCCATACTTTTCAGCTAATTCGGCTGCTGCTAGATGACTAGTAAAGGGTGGAGCAGTTGAGAAAATAACATCAGGTCTTTCTTCTTCTATTAACTTACTACCTGTCTCAATTGCTTTTTTCTTCCAATAAATTTTGCTATCCGGTTGTCGAAACATCCCACTCAAATATCTACCAATTTTCTGAACAAAAGTTGAAGGGTAGCTTCGTGGTTTGGAAGATTCATCATCAGTTCTGTATATTCTTATGTTCTTCTCTTCTATTTCCGCTAGTAGAGATTCGTCATAAGCATAATATGAGCCAGAATTTGTAGTGAGAACTATAGGTTCCCAACCAAATTCTGGCAAATATTTTACAAACTTTAATGTTCTTTGTACTCCGCTAAGTCCCATAGGAGGAAAATAATATGCTAGTACAAGAACTTTTTTATCTGTCATTGCTGTGTTATAGATTATTTAACAACAGGCAAAGTGGCAGGTGCACTTGTAAATGGAATAGCACCATCGAAAGTAACGTGAACATTATCTTCTAATCTAATACCCCATTTACCTTCGAAGTAAATACCAGGCTCAATTGCTAATACAACCCCAACTGGAACATTTTCTTCTTTTCTGAAAGTAATAAAAGGCATCTCGTGTGCAGCAACTCCAATACCATGACCTAGAGAGTGTTTGAAATTATCGCCGTAACCAGCTTTCTCTATATGCTTTCTAGCATATTCGTCTAGTATTTTGCCATTGATACCTGGGCGAAGATTTGCTATTGCTTTTTGCTTAGCTTCGTAAACAATTTTGTAAACTTCTTCTTGCTCTTTAGTAGCTTTGCCCATACAGAATACTCTTGTAATATCGCAACCAAATCCTTCAATCATAGTACCAAAATCCAATAGAATCAAATCACCTTTTTTGATTTTTCTATGAGAAGGGCGGCCATGAGGCATCGAAGTTCTCTCACCAGCTAATACTATCGGATTGAATGGTTCGCCTTCTGAGCCTTGTTTACGAGCTTCGTAAATCAATTCACTTTGAAGTTCGATTTCCGTCATTCCAACTTTTACTTTCTTTTTCATTGTTTCATATACAGACTCTGCGATTTTACATGCAGCTTTGATATGTTCCAATTCAACAGGTGCCTTAGGCATAGTAAAAGGCTCTACTTCTTTCGGAGCAGGTTTGAATTTTACAGGTCTGATAACATTTCTAATATCTACTGCTTCAGTGTATGCGATTCTGTCAGACTCGAAACCAAGATTTTTGATTTTCGCTAATACTTTTGCATCTACCATATATTGCCACACGTCACGAGTGATATGGACTGTAAGATTAGGCAAATCATACAAATCAGTTTTAACTGATTCTTCGTATCTATCATCTGTGAAAAAATGCAAATCAGTTGGAGTTACTAATAATGCTCCATTAGAACCAGAGAATTTAGTTAAGTATCTGACTGTTGGCATGTGAGTTACAATCATAGCGTCTAGCTTCTGATCATTTATCATAAATCTTATCTGCTCTAATCTTTTATCGTTCAGCTCAGGATAAGGAGTAAATGTCATCAATGACCTATCTATTGAATTGTCAGCTCCAGCTTTCTCTTTTTTTGTAGAAACTTTCTTAGTGTCGGCCTTTTTAGCTGTTGCTTTTTTAGGTGCTGCCTTTTTAGGTGCAGCCTTCGTAGCAGCTTTAGCTGTAGACTTTTTAGTTGTTTCTGTTGTAGCTTTTTTTGCCATAATGTTAAACTTTTATTTATTTAAACAAAGTAATTTGGTGCTTCTTTAGAAATACGAATACTGTGGGGGTGTGACTCTTTGATACTCGCACTTGTTATCTTTATAAATTTTGCTTTTTCTTTCATAGTAGGTATATCTTGGCAACCGCAATAACCCATAGATGATCTCAGACCACCCTTTAGTTGATAGAGAGTTTCGCTAACTTGCCCTTTGAAAGGTACTCTACCCTCTATTCCTTCTGGTACAAATTTAGAAATCTCATCTTCCATATCTTGGAAATATCTATCAGCAGAGCCTGTTTTCATAGCTCCAATTGAACCCATTCCACGATACATTTTGTAAGATCTTCCTTCAAATATTATTTTCTCACCAGGAGATTCCTCGTGACCCGCAAACATACTGCCTATCATCACAGAATCAGCTCCAGCGGCAATAGCTTTAGCTATATCACCAGTTTGCTTAATACCTCCGTCAGCTATAAGAGGTATATTTGTGCCTTTTAGTCCCATAGCTACATTAAGAACAGCAGTTAGTTGAGGTACTCCTACTCCTGCTATGATACGAGTAGTACAAATAGAACCAGGACCTATACCAACCTTTACAGCATTCACCCCTGCTTCAACTAGAGCTAAAGCAGCTGCTTCAGTAGCTATATTACCACCTATTATTTGCAAATCTTTGTAGGTAGCACGAATTTTTTTAACTGTTTCTAATACTCCTCGCGAATGACCGTGAGCTGTATCGACGAATACTGCATCTACTCCCGATGAAAGTAGAGCGTCTATTCTATCCATAGTATCAGCTGTTACGCCTACGGCAGCCCCAACTCGCAATCGGCCGTGAGAATCTTTACAAGCTTGAGGAAAATTCTTTTTCTTTTGTATATCTTTGAATGTAATAAGGCCACACAGCTTATTGTTGCCATCTACTACAGGTAATTTTTCTATTCTATGGTGTTGCAATATCTCTTCTGCTTCCTCAAGTGTAGTACCTTCTGGAGCAGTAATGATATTTTCTTTGGTCATTATATTAGCAATACTTTCTGATTTATTCGGATTGAATCGTAAATCACGATTAGTGATTATACCAATCAATTCTTTTTCATTATTAATGATAGGAATACCAGAAATATGATATTTATTCATCAGATCTACTGCATCTCCGACCTTTTTGTCAACCGTTAGGGTAACGGGATCCATTATCATCCCACTTTCCGAACGTTTTACTTGGTCAACTTGTGATGCTTGCTCAGTTATTGACATATTTTTATGGATAACACCAATACCACCTTCACGAGCTATAGCTCTAGCCATCTGTGCATCTGTGACAGTATCCATAGCCGCACTTATGAATGGGATATTTAGTTCTATTCCGTCAGTTAGTTTTGTCTTTAGCGAAGTGTCGCGAGGGAGGACTTCCGAATAATCGGGCACAAGAAGAACGTCATCATAAGTGATTCCTTCTTGCAGAATTTTATCGTGTGCCATAGCGGTATGACTTTATTTTAGTGAATTCAAAATATTGAAAACGAAACATCTTAAATAATAAAGGCAGATACAGATTAACTATATCTGCCGTTAATATTCTACTTTCTTAATCTACTATAACTGCATCTTCTACTAATATAGAGACGCGGTTGTTTTGCAATTCTACAAATCCTGTTCCTGTAGTGTATATCAACTCTTTATTTTGAGCATCAGCTATTTTTATCTGACCCTCATCCAAAGAAGAAACTATAGGAGCGTGATTGAATAGAATCTGGAAAGGTGATTTAGAACCCGGTACAGTTACCGATTGTACATCACCTTTGAATATTACTTCTTTAGGAGTAATTATCTCCAAATATAAAATTTTATCTGTCATAGTAATACCTTACTATACGCCTTGTTTTTTAGCTGTGTCAAATACTTCGTCTATAGTACCTTTGTACGTAAACAAGTTCTCAGGTATCTCATCACAATCACCATTTAGAATAGCCTTGAAACCAGCTACTGTATCGCCAATAGTCACATATCTACCAGCAAAACCAGTAAATTGCTCAGCTACGTTGAACGGTTGTGAGAAGAATTTCTCTATCTTACGAGCTCTATAAACTGCGATTTTATCGTCATCAGAAAGCTCATCCATACCCAAGATATTGATAATATCTTGTAAATCTTTGTATGTTTGTAGAGTACGTACACATTTTTGAGCTACATCATAGTGATCTTGACCGATAATATTCGGATCCATGATACGAGAAGAAGAATCTAGAGGATCTACCGCAGGGTAAATACCCAAGTTCGCAATATCCCTAGAAAGTACTGTCTTCGCATCAAGGTGGGCGAAAGTATTAGCCGGAGCTGGATCCGTCAAGTCATCCGCAGGTACGTAAACGGCCTGTACAGATGTGATAGAACCTTTGTCAGTAGAAGCTATACGCTCTTGCAATGCACCCATCTCAGTAGCCAAAGTCGGTTGGTAACCTACAGCTGAAGGCATACGCCCTAATAGTGCAGACACCTCAGAACCAGCTTGAGTGAAACGGAATATATTATCTACGAAAAGTAGTACATCACGACCTTCTTCGTCACGGAAGTACTCAGCAGCTGTAAGAGCTGTAAGAGCTACCCTAGAACGTGCCCCTGGAGGTTCGTTCATCTGACCGAAAACAAGTGCCGTTTTGTCCAATACGCCTGATTCTTCCATCTCTCTATAAAGGTCATTACCTTCACGAGTACGCTCTCCAACACCAGCGAATACAGAGTAACCACCGTGTTGCTTTGCTATGTTGTGAATTAGCTCTTGGATGATAACCGTCTTACCTACACCAGCACCACCAAATAGACCAGTTTTACCACCTTTTGTAAATGGCTCGATAAGGTCAATAACTTTGATACCAGTCTCAAACATTTCAGAAGTTGTAGATAGAACTTTAAAGTCAGGTGAAGGTCTGTGTATAGGTGAAGTGTGAAGACCTTTTATAGGGCCTTTATTATCGATAGGATCACCGATAACGTTGAACATACGACCTAATATATCTGGTCCCACTTGAATTGATATTGGTTCTCCAATATCAAAAGCTTTCATTCCACGAACTAGACCATCAGTAGATTCCATTGATACAGTTCTAACCCTGTTTTCCCCAAGGTGTTGTTGTACCTCGCAGATCAGGTCTAGCTCTTCGCCAGTTTCTACGTTCTTAGTTGGGATTTTAATAGCATTTAATACTTCGGGTATATTACCTTCCGAAAACTCGATGTCAACTACAGGTCCGATTACCTGTATGATTACTCCTTCTTTCATGTAGAGCTACCTTAAATTTTTGATTGCTTGAATTATGTTTCTTTTTTATGATTTTAATATGTTTTTATAAATCAACTATTAAATCGAATGCAAAATTAGATATATTTTTAGCTATAACAAAGAAAAGTATTAATTTATTTCAAATATTGTTTTTAATATTCAAGTTTATCTATTAAGTTGTCTGTCTATATAATTCGCATCTGCGAATAATTTCTGTTGGGGAGGTGGCAGAGTGGTAATGCAGCAGCCTGCTAAGCTGTGACGGGTTTCCCGTCCCCGAGTTCGAATCTCGGTCTCTCCGCCAGCATAAAAACAAGCCCGTCCTCTAGTTAGGATGGGCTTTTTTTATTCCTACTGACTATCCCGTAATAAAAAAATAAGTTTTTACGATTTTTTAGATTTTTTATCACCTCAGTTATATTTCTTGTATTTTTACTATTATGTTCATCCCTTGAAGTTAGACTTCAAAAAGAACAACCCCCTTGAAGCTTACTATGCAAGATTTATCCCTCCAGAAGAGCGTACTTAAAGGGGGTGTTACTCTTGCTTTAGTGCTTTCTTATCCTTATTTTATGAAATGAAAAAAGCAATACTAATATTTTCTGTACTACTTTCCGCAGTACTTGTGTGGTATTTCTATACTATTGATGATGTAAGAAGTAAAGCAATTGCGCACGAGGAAATTGGAGATTATCAACGAGCTTTGGAATATTACAGAGAGAATGCTGAGCTAACAAATAATAACACGACATACGCTAAAAAACTATATGAGATAGCTAATAAACAGATTGATGATAAAGACTATTATAACGCTGAGATGAACTTAAAGAAATACAAGAATATTAGTCTAAGTGGTAGGTGGATATTTAGTTCATTAGATTCTTCAATAATTTATAGTTATAATATTAGGTTGGAATCCCTCCCTTATAAATTTGCAAAGATTTACGAGAATTCTGGGAGACTAGAGAAGGCTCTAGATTACTACCTATCTAACAAAAATGCTTTAGTAACAAGAGCTTGTCTAAATTGCCAAGTGGAAGACGTAGGCGATTATTACAATAAGGCTTTTAATCTGAGTTTCAAGCTAAATAAATTAGATACAGCATTTAATGTTTATTTAGACCAGATTTATTCTATGGCTACTATTTATGATGCTGAAGCTATAGAAGAAGTGATTAATAGCAAGATTTCTAGATATAATAACTCACAGAAAGACAGCATACTGAAAGCTATATATGATTCTTATGAAGTAAGTATATCACAGTTTAAAGACCATAATTCATATAAAACTAGTATTGAATTATTTGGAAGAAGAATCCCAGACTCAGAAGAGCCAAGGCCTAGTCCTTTACTTGACTCTGGTATTAGCATAACTGACACTACTTACATGATAAATCAAGACTGGGAAAGATTCAAAAACACAAGCCTCTACAAACTACTAGCAGAGAGACCAGATAAAGAATGAAAAGAAGCAAAAATGTCACAATTTGTGTCCTTAGAATTGGAACTATTTAAACAGAAGGCATCAAGATGACCAATAAAATTGAAATATCATCTGTATTTATAGAAAACAGAATTTTTACACTCAGGGGTGAACAGGTAATGATAGATACTGATTTGGCTGAGATTTATCATGTGGAAGTAAAAAGACTTAATGAACAAGTAAAACGTAATATAACCAGGTTCCCCAATTCTTTCAGATTTCAACTTTCTGCAACTGAAAAAAATGAACTGGTCGCAAATTGCGACCGGTTTGAAAAGTTGAAACATTCGAGTGTTAACCCTTTCGCTTTTACAGAGCAGGGCGTAGCAATGCTTTCAGCCGTGTTAAGAAGTGATACTGCTATTAAAGTGAGTGTAGCAATTATGAATGCGTTTGTCCAAATGCGAAAAACAATAGGCAACCATCAACAATTACTTCAATTATCAGATAACTTTACACAGCATAAACTAGAAACTAATCAAAAATTTGAGAAGATTTTCAAAGCATTAGAAGGCAATAATATAGAAAACAAACAAGGTATTTTTTTTGATGGTCAAACCTATGATGCCTACAGTTTTGTTAATATATTAATCAAGAAAGCAAAGCATTCAATTATATTAATAGATAATTACATAGATGAAAATGTTATAACTCAACTAACGAAGAAACAAAAGAATGTAAATGTATATGTACTATGCAAATCAATTAGCAAACAACTAAAGCTAGATATAGAAATAGCTAACAGACAATATCCTTCATTCAAAGTGTTACCTTTTTCTAAAGCACATGACAGGTTTCTAATAATTGACGAAGAAGATGTTTATCACATAGGTGCTTCACTAAAAGATTTGGGGAAAAAATGGTTTGCCTTTTCCAGAATTGAAAGGGATTCAGTAAAAATACTTGATGCCATAGTTGATTTGCTATGAAAAAAACAATACTTATATTCTCAATTCTACTTTCTGCAGTACTTGTGTGGTATTTTGATGCTATTGATGATATAAAAAGTAAGATATAACCTAATTTCTTTTTATTCTTTCGCTCTCCAAAGTGAGTCAACAAAGTAATGCTTGCAATCATAATAGTTATTAACTATCTCGAAGCCAGTTCTTTCTGCTAATTCGGCAATATTATCTTCAGAATATTTCTTTGATATTTCCATAAATATTGGTTCGGCATATTTGAATTCAAAAACTCTATCACCAATACTTACCTGCTGATCTTTCATACTTATCAAGTAGCTAGTCGCATCACCTGTTATAGGATTATAAGTTGGGTAATGACTAAAACTAGATATATCAAAATTCGCTCCTAATTCCTCATTAATCCGCCTAAGCAAGTTGAGGTTGAACTCCCTAGTTACTCCGCTTTTGTCATTGTATGCATCTCGTATTATCTGTGGGTCTTTTTTGAGGTCAAAACCAATTAGAGCGTGGTCTCCTTCGGATATATTTGCACGCATTTTCTTTAGGAAATCAATCTCTCCTTCATCCTTAAAATTACCTATGTTCGAGCCCATAAACAATACGAGTTTAGTGGTATTATTATCTCTAAGACTATCGAGTGCTGAAAAATAATCATTATTAATGGGATTCATATTTAGAGTTGGGATTGCTTCTTCGTATGACTTGACTAGTCCTTTCAGTGCGGATTTACTAATATCAATAGGGGAGTAAACAAAATCATTGGTCTTTTTGAGAAATTCCTGCAAAAGCAACTTCGTTTTACTACCATCACCTGCTCCAAACTCGACTATCTCGAATGTATTTTGAGGATTGAAATCATGATATATATCTGCCGATTGGGTATCTAGTATTTCGTACTCTGATTTAGTCAGATAGTATTCAGGCAACTGCATTATAGTTTGGAAGAGCTTGCTCCCAGCTTTATTGTAGAAGTACATAGAGGGTAGAGTCTTTGGTGTTCTGGCTAGACCAGCCACTATATCTGCGAGAAAAGTATCCGTCATAAATTATGTCCTATTGATAATAATAGTAAACGGATTAATCAGTATTTATTGAAAATGGTTTGTCATTTGGTTTGCAGAATTTGATTAAAGTTGGTTATCATCATTGTCTATTATAAAAGTAAGACTGGATAATACAGCCATTCTGATGACAACGTATGTGACAGAAGAATCTCAAAAATAAATAACCTTTACGGTTTAATTCTATTCTGAAGTATTATATTTTTATTATATTAGAAGTAATAATACAGACAGGATAAGACTAATAATTATACGTAACTCTTCATTTGCTCTGCAAAATATCTATAGCATGAAAACATCAAGAATACTAGTAATACTCGGAGGCATTGGGCTGATAATATTTCTCAACATTTATCTACCTAATGAAGAAGAACGAGAATTAAGTAAGCTGAAGAAATTGGAGAACAGAAATTTCTTGGAAAAGCAGCTAGTAGGAAAGTGGAATCATTCTGATTTTCCAGCTGGGCTGGAAAATGGCAGAAATTATCACCTATTAAGCGCAGATGCAAGTTACTCATACCGAGGTTCAGATAAAAGTAAAATTCACGGTGGATATTGGTTCGTCCGAGTTGCCGACTCTGTCTTAAACCTCAACCTAACTCCTCAATCAAATAGTAAGAGGTACAAAATAAAATACATAAGGACTAATAATATAGCCCTCCAAAAGATAGAAAACGATAGCCTTACTACTGTAATAGGATGGTTTCGGCACCCTAAAAATTCTAATTAGGCAAGATAAATAAGACTTTGGAATTAGTTTGTAGTTTATTCATCTCTTGGAATTTTATGAGGTAGGTATTAAGAGGATTCCAATTAGGAGCAAGTGATTGAATTGAATATAGACAAACATTCTATTTCCAACGATATTGGAAAATTCGTATATTGGTAGTAATATTAAAGACAGGATATACGAATGTTCGTATATTAATATAGTTGTAGTGCATTTGAGAAAAACGAATATGAATAGAATTTTAATTATACTTTTTGTAAGTTTTTCTCTGATTTCTTGCTCGAATAAAAACAAAGAAAAAAATATGACAAACGGAAAAAATAATTATACGTGGAATGTCCAACTTGCTGGATATGATTATGACAGATATGATGAAAAAGGACAAACCAATTATGAAAATTTTATATCCGAATTTGATAAATTTCCTTGGATTGAACAAATAGAAAGTTATCAAAAAATCCAGAAAGGATGTTCAGCAACTTTATCAGTAAATGACATTAAGAATAAAACCTCATTTTGGGTGTCAATTATGGGAGACTTGAAGGATAATACTTTTTTGGTTGGTTATGTCTATCCGAAAATGAAAAAGGGTTTATTTGGACTTGGAAAGGAAAAAGAAATAAGATGGTTAGAGATATTTATAGCAAAAGACAATGAACAAGTAAAAAAATGCTACGGACTTTATTTCTCGAACGAATTGGATAAACTTCAATCGGAATTAAAAACGATGGAAAAATATGGAGAAATGGAAGCCCAAAATTGAAAAATAAAAACGCACTACAACACTGTGTAAAAATGCATTAAATCGCATTTTACACTAACCGTTACCTGCAAGCTGAAATGACGAAAGCACAACAAAATATCGAAACACCATTTAATGAGGAATTCTGCACTCGACTTGAATACCGAATTTGTCACGAATTGGAAAAATCAACCGACCCAGAATTAAAAGGATTTTGGTGTGATGGAATTTCTTGGAATCCAACTTCCGACAATCAGTTGACTAAGAAAAGTGTAAATGATACAAGACAAATTGTGACTAAAGCGTGGATTGGAAAAGATGGACAGGACGAATATGAAATGAAAATTCGATTCGGAAAATACTCCCTGAGACGATATTCGAAAGGAACGGAAATGATCGACTGCATTCCAAGTTTGGACTCTATGGACTGGATTGACATTGAACCTGAAAACAAGAAAATTGAAATAAGATTAAAATGAAAAATGCACGCTAATATAGTGTATAGCTTATACCAGGTATATTACGCTTTATATACTAAACGTTATGGGCAAGACTAAAAGACAGACAACGTGAAAGCAAAAGTATTCTCACATAGACAACTAATCGGGACGACTGAATTACAAGTTGGTGACGAAACTTTGGGTGGAGTTTTTGGAAACTTCGTTCCGACAGAGTATTATTTTGACAAAATACAAAAATCAGTTTGGGAGTTTTGGCAGACGAATAAGCCTGACTATAAGAAATGGTATTCTTTGCGACTAAATGTACAAATAGAAAATGGACTTTTTTTATTTCCACAAGGCGGATATACAATTGACGACAAAATAGAATTCCCCAACGAACCTAAACGTATTGACATTGTTGGAGTAGACAGTAAAGTTCTTCAAGACTTTTTACAAACGTACCCTTCAAGACCTTTTGTCGAAGAACCTTGGAACGAATTACAAATCGAACAGAAAATCGCATTTGAAGATGAATTAACAAAAGAATTAGGTAGTAATGATATATCATTCTTTGACTTTTTATGTAAATCAAAAAAACACGTTTTGTTTGACAGTGAATTTTCTGCGTTTTGCCACGACCAACGAAATGACGATGTCTTATTTGAAGTTAAGAAACAAGGTTTAGAAAAACAGTTTGCCTTGGTTCATTTGACTTGGACGGGCAAAAAAGAGAAAGAAGGTTATCCTAACACGACATTTTTTTCAGACTTTGACGATTTTAAATATTCAAAAATGTATGCAGACAAAGCTGAATGGGAAGACTGAAAAAAAATAAGCTTAGCTTTCGCAAGAGCGGATATTATCCCGTAGGGATATAATATTAGTAGCTATTTGCTGTTTTAATGGAATTAACTACTCCGATAGGAGTAGAATAAATTATTCAACTACTACGTAGTTGTGATTGTTG
>JBFHKR010000031.1:0-23421 GCA_041595255.1 Chlorobiota bacterium | reverse complement strand
TGGTAATAGTGCAGGATGAATATTTAATATCTTGTTATTATACTTTTGAATAATGGGAAATGGAATTTTTCTCATATAGCCCGCTAATACAATTAAATCTATCTTATACTCTTCGAGCAAGTCCAAAAGTGCATTATGAAACTCAATAGAGTTATCGAATTGCGCTGAACTAATGTGCTTATATGGCACACCAAGGCTCTTTGCCCTTTCGAAAGCATAACAATCCGAATTATTAGAAATCAATAGAGCGGCATTTGCATTGATATAACCGCTACGTATATTTTCGACTATCGATTGAAAATTTGATCCACCGTGTGAAGCAAAGAAGGCAATATTAATTATTTTCATATATTAGAATCTATCATTTTAATCAGATACGAAAATAACATTAACTTTATCTATAAAAAAGTTTGGAATTAATAAATCAAGAGCTTATTTTTGTAGTCTTGATAAAATTGGGAGCAAGAAAATGACTTCATTACAATACATAGAGCAAATAGCTAAAGACAAAGTTGTCGCTACGAAAAAAGAAAAAGACGGCGATAAATACCAAGAGATGCCTGATTTTGGGCCTGGTGACACTGTCAATGTAGCAGTTAGAGTAATAGAGGGTGAGAAAGAGAGAATTCAGAATTATAAAGGAATAGTTATCGGCATCCAAGGTGGCGGTATATCTAAGACTTTTAATGTTAGAAAAATATCTAATGGTATTGGTGTAGAGAGAATCTTCCCATTCCATTCACCTATGATTCAAAGTATAGAGGTATTAAGTAAAGGGCGTGTTAGACGTGCTAAACTTTATTACTTACGCGGTATGTCTGACAAGAAAACTAGACAAAAACTTGCAAGACGTAAATAAAAAATTAAATCCCGTTATAAACGGGATTTTTTTTTATCTTTTCTGTTATATTATTTCTTTTTAGAAATCTCTTTTAGTTTTTCGTATAACTCGTCTTCATCTCCTGGAGCATATCCATTATGTGTATAGACTAAGTTACCATCACCATCATATAAAAATGTATGAGGCGGATTACTAACGTTCAGAGCACGTTTGAAATCACTATTTTCATCTAGATATACTTCATAGTCCCATCCTCTACCTTTCACGAAAGGTGCTACTCTACGACTATTACGAGAGTCATCAATAGAAACAGCAATAATTTTAACCCCGGTCTCTTTTTGCCACTTAGCATATTTATCATTAATGTTGTTTAACTCTAATATACAAGGTTTGCACCAAGTCGCCCAAAAATTGATAATAAATGGCTTGCCATCATTGCTAAAGGTAGAAGTATTTACATTTCTTCCTTTCATGTTCTTAACTGTAACCGAAGGTATATCTGATTTTTCTTTTGCTTCCGAAGTACCTATAAAAGCTAATACTAGGAACATAGATACTGCAATTATTCTATTCATATTTTTCAAAGCATATTCCTTTATTTGTTTATTTTGTAACTTATATCTATATTACGTGTCTATTACTATAATAGTTTTACGAATAATAAATAATTATATAGGTTTCAATATATGAAAAAAATACAAATATTACTGGCATTTTCATTACTAAGTTTCTTTATTTCTTGTAGTGAAGACACAGTACAACCAGATATTAAAGAAACAGATAGCATAGAGCTCACTTCCGTAGAAGGAGTAGATATAACTAAGTCAATTGGTTTTCCTCAAGATGGGCAGACAGAATATATAGTTAGTTTTCATACTCAGATAACTAACAAAGGTTCAAGAGATTTACTGCTATATGCTAAGATGGAAATTATGGAAATGGCCTCTGGTCAAGCTTCATATTTTTGCTGGGGAGATATTGACAAAAATGAAGGGACTTGCTATCCACCATTAAAAGAAGATTTTCTTTCTGATAGAACTATGACAGTTAAAGCTGGAGAGACTACACCTCCAGGAAACTTTCTTCAGTATTTATCAAATGACTTAGAAGGTGGTTTCGCTAAAATTAGATATATAGTATTTGAAAAAGATAACGAAGCTAATAGAGATACTATAATCTATAATATCACTGTAAATAAGTAATATCTCTAACATTTATTCTTTTTATCAAAGGTCGTTTCCTAGTATAATTTGGACTATAATCAGTCTCCATTACTATAGGAACGACCTTTTTTTGTCTTATGTTGGGTGTGTCCAAGAAAAGTACAGAGAAGGATATCGCTATGATGATATGCTTTACTAGAGTTACTATTACTTTGCCTTTATTCTCATAAATCTTCTTTTGCCAACTTTGAATATTCTATAATCAGTTAGGTCTATGCACTCGTTTATATCTTCTATTTTTTTCTCATCAACTGAAACGGCACCTTGCTGAACCATTCTTCTGGCATCTTTTTTAGAGCTAACCATTCCTGAGTCAGATATAATGTCTATTATTTTTGACTCTTTTGGCGATGTTTCCAATTCTAATTCTTCAATATTATCAGGAATGTCACCTTTTGTAAAAATGCGTTGGAACTCTTCATAAGCAGCTTGACCAGAGCCTACTTCATGGTATTTATCCGTTATTCTAATTGCTACTTTAACTTTAGCATCGCGTGGATTATTACCTTCTGTTGCTAAAAAGTGCCTCATTTCTGCTATTTCTTCTGGACTCGCAAATGCTCCGTATTCGTAATAGCGAAGTATAACGTCATCTGGAACAGACATAACTTTCCCGAAAATATCAGATGGCTTGTCAGTCAGAGCGATGTAATTGTCCAAAGATTTACTCATCTTTTCTTTACCGTCAGTACCTTCTAATATTGGTAGTGTAACTATACATTGTGGTTCTTTGCCATATGCTCGTTGTATATCACGTCCTACTATTAGATTAAATTTCTGATCAGTACCACCTAGCTCTACATCTGATTCAATTTCTGCCGAATCCATTGCTTGAGCCAGAGGATATAGCAACTCGTGCATACTTATAGGTACACCAGAGTTATATCGCTTATTGAAATCATCTCTTTCTAACAATTGGGCTACAGTATATTTGGCCGCTAACTCTACTACATCTCTGAAATTCATTGCGTTAAGCCATTCGCTATTATAACGAACTTGGAATTTCTCTGGGCTTTCATCTAGTATAAGACCTGCTTGATCTAAATATGATTGACCATTGACTCTTGTATCTTCCAATGTCAACTGTGGTCTGGTCTTTGATTTACCCGAAGGGTCACCGATCATTGCAGTGAAATCACCTATAATTAGAATTGCTTTATGTCCCAAATCTTGGAATTGGCGCATTTTGTTTAACACTACTGCGTGACCTATATGCAAATCTGGTCGGCTTGGGTCAGCCCCTAGTTTTATTATTAGTTGTTTCTTCTTTTTTATGGAATTCTCTAGTTTACGTACTAGTTCTTCTTCTGGTAATACATCAATTGCAGAAGATTTTATTATATCCATTTGTTCGTTTACACTTGGGAACATTACTTGTATCCTTATACTTTATATTTTCTTTTTAGATCTCTTTCTACTTCTTTAGTTTTAGTAGATTCTCTCTTGTCGTAGTTTTTCTTGGGCTTAGCTAAAGCAATTTCTAACTTGACCAAATGATCGCTGAAATAAATCTGTAAAGGAATTATAGTCATTCCTTTTTCTTTTACCGCATCTTTTAATTTTTTTATTTCTCTTTTATGCAAAAGTAATTTTCTTGACCTTGTGGGTTCGTGGTTTTCTCTATTCCCAAAAGAGTACTCGGGTATAGTCATACTCATTATATACAGGTCATCACCATTTTTAGGGAACATAACGTAAGCTTCTTGTAAACTACATTTATTCTCACGCAATGCTTTTACTTCAGTCCCAGTAAGCATGATACCAGCCTCATATCGACTTACTAGTGTGTAGTCATAACTAGCCCTTCTGTTGGTCGTTATGACTTTAAATTTAGGACCATTTGTTGAATCAGATTTTGACATTATTAAGCTAGGGGTGTATTTCTTAGTTCATTATCTAATATAAATAGACCGCCTGGAGAATCGGAAGCTAGCTTTAATCTGTCTACTAATTCACTTACAGTTGCTTCTTCCTCTACTTGCTCAGTTATAAACCAGTGCAACAATACTTCTAGCGAAAGATCATCTTCTTTTCTAGCTAAGCGAGCAAGATCATTTATACTTTTAGAAATAATTTGTTCGTGTTCTAAAGCTACTTGGAAACCATCTAAAGGGCTTTTCCAATGATTTGGTGGTGAGTCAATCTGACCAATCACAGGTAATCCACCTCTGTCTAATAAAAAGTCAAACAATTTATAAGCATGTTGTAATTCTTCTGTAGATTGTGATCTCATCCAACTAGCCATTCCCGCTAGACTTATTGATGAGAAATAACCAGCCATTGAAAGATATAAATTAGAAGAATATATCTCTTTAGCTATTTGTTCATTGATCGCTTTTTCTAATTTTTTCGAAATCATTTTATTTTCCTCATTTATACAAATTTTAAACTTATGTCAGAACTTTTTACGCTATGTGTAAGAGCACCAACTGATACAGCGTCTATACCAGTTGTTACATACCCAGATAAATTTTGTAGGGTAATACCTCCAGATGCTTCTAAGAAAATATTATTTTTAAGTTCTTTTGCAAATTTAACACATTCCATCAAATAATCAGGCGACATATTATCCAATAATAGACCATCAGCTCCAGAATCTATTGCATTTGGTATTTGTTCTTTTCTATCTACTTCTATTTGTATAGGTAGAGTACTATCTAATTTTTTACAACCTTCCACAGCTTCCCGTACTCCCCCAGCCGCTACTATATGATTGTCTTTTATCAATATCCCAGTTGAAAGATTATATCTATGATTTTGACCACCTCCCATGCAAACAGAATATTTCTCAAACATTCTCAGACCCGGAGTAGTTTTTCTTGTGTCTAATACTATTACATTGTGTGGCTTAGCTATATCTACATAGGTGCGAGTCGTAGTTGCTATTCCACACATACGTTGCATTAGATTCAAAAAAATTCTTTCTTTCCTTAGTATTTCTATTGCGTTGCCCTCTATAGTAGCGATTAGATCCCTATTAGAAACTACATCACCATCCGAAAAATTAAAATCTATATTCGTTTCACTATCAAACATTGCCTCTACTACATTTCTTCCAGAGAGGACTAAGTTATCTTTAGCAATCAGTTGAGCTACTATTGTTGATTTTGGGTTTACTGTTCCTACCGAAGTTATATCTCCATTAGGTGAATCTTCTTCTAGATATTCATTTAACTTTTTTACAAGATAATCTTTTGAAATTTCTTTTACTTGATTATACTTTATCATATTAATATTTCTTAATTTATATTATACAAAAATAAGAAAAGAAATAATTAGAACGAATTAAGTGAAAAATCAAGACAATTTATATCTTTGGAAAGAACAATTATTAGATAGTATATTCAGATTTGCCGTAGTATTTGGATTTATTACTTTGATTGTATCTGGGACTGTTTCCATAGTTAGTGGCCTTTACGTACAAACATTTCTATATGTCGTTGTTTATATAATCGCTTTATACTCTGCGTATAAAAAAGATTTGACTTTTAGATTTAAAGTCAATTCCCTCATTGTTATGACATATCTAATTGCCTTAATTGTTTTAATACTTGAGGGAGATCTAAGGATTGGGCTTGTGTGGATTGTCTATAGTATATTTTTTGCTGTTACACTTCTTAGTAAGAAACACTATCTATTGGTTATTTATTTTTCTATACTAGTAGTAGGGATATGGTTTTTAAATTTTAATTTCGGGTGGATAACATTAACTAAGCACATGACTGATACTTTATATTATATAAAGTTTACTAACAGCATTGCGTTCTTAATAGCTGGGATACTTTACATAAATGAAAAGCTTATCCAAATAATATATTCTTCATTTGATAATGAAAAGAATGCGAGAATTGAATTAAAAAAGGAAAAGAACAATATTGAGAAAACGAACAAGATTCTAAAAAATAAGTTAACTGAAATAGATGCATTGAAGAATAAGTTAGAATTTGCAAATATTTCATTGTCAGGAAGAGTAGAGGAACAAGAAATTGGAATCAGAGAAACGCTCGCAGATTTGAGAAATGAAATTGTAAATCATAAGAAAACGGAAGAAGAATTATTGATTACTAGAGAAGAGTTACTGCTTTCTCTAGACAAAGAAAAAGCACTTAATGAGATGAAATCAAAATTTATATCTATGATTTCTCATGAATATAGAACACCTCTCACGGTTTTAATGAATTCAACATATTTACTTAATAAATACTTTGAGTTAAATGAAAAGAAAAAATTTGATGATAGTCTAAGCAAAATAAACCATTCTGTTGTCAGTATGACTGATTTGCTAGAAGAAGTAATCAGATTTGGACATAGCGATATTAATGAAAGAGATAATGAAATTGCAGAATTAGATTTAATTCATCAAATAACAACAATAATTACAAATCTCAAAAGGCAAGAAAAAAAGGAAATACAAGCAATTGTAAATTATACTGAAAACCCATTTTTTATTAAAACTGATGCAAGAAAAGTAAGATTAATTTTAAATAATTTAATCAAAAATGCTATTCTTTATTCAGGAGATAACCCCGAAATCACTATTATTATTGAAAAAGTAAATCAACAAGTGAGTATATCAATAATTGATAAGGGGATAGGTATTACTGATAACGATTTTGATAAGATATTCGAGCCTTTCTATAGGGGAGAAAATACTATTGGTAATAGTGGTACAGGGTTAGGCTTAGCTATATCAAAAAGATATGCTGAATCACTTGATGGTAATATTAGTTATGAGAGTCAGACCGGTAAAGGATCGAATTTCACTCTTGTATTACCTATTAATAAACTTTAGATTCTAATATTTAGATTTTCGTCGAATAAAAGTTAATTTTGTAGCTGAAATAAAATTAACTCAAGAGAAAATAATATGTCTTTGAATTGTGGTATAGTTGGATTACCGAATGTAGGTAAATCAACAATTTTCCAAGCTTTGACTTCTGCTCCAGCAGAAGCTGCTAATTATCCTTTTTGTACTATAGAGCCAAATGTTGGTGTTGTAGCAGTCCCAGATTCTAGATTGAATCAAATCACAAATTTTATTAAACCCCAAAAAGTTATACCTACTATAGTAGAATTCGTTGATATTGCTGGTTTAGTTAAGGGAGCTTCTAAAGGTGAAGGATTAGGTAATCAATTTTTAGGCAATATTCGTCAGGTAGGAGCTATAGTCCATGTAGTACGTTGTTTCGAAGATGAGAATATTATACACGTTGATGGTAATATTAATCCTGTGCGTGATGTGGATACTATCGAAACTGAACTAGCACTTGCTGACTTGGAGTCTGTTCTTAAAAGAAAAGATAAGAACGAAAAATTATTAAAATCAAGTGATAAGAAAGTAGCTGATGCAGCAAAGGTCTTGGCCCCAATATATCAAAAACTAGCTGATACTCTTAATAAAGGAGAAGCCGCTAGAAGTATAGGGCTTACGGAAGACGAAGTTAAAGCTATTCGAGATTTGCATCTTATTACACTCAAACCACAAGTATATTGCTGTAATGTAAATGAAGACGACCTACAAGGCGAAAACAAATACGTTCAAATGGTTAGAGAAATTGCTGCAAAAAATGATAGTGAAGTAGTAGTTATCTGTGGTAAATTAGAGTCAGAAATTGCTGGATTAGATACTCCTGAGGAAAAACTAGAATTCCTAAACGATATGGGGCTAGAAGAAAGTGGGTTAGATAAACTAATCCGAAAAGGATACGAACTACTTAACTTGAAAACTTATTTCACTGCTGGTGAAAAAGAAGTTCGTGCTTGGACATTCCCTGAGGGCAGTACTGCGCCAGAGGCTGCAGGAGTTATACATACCGATTTCGAAAAAGGCTTTATCAAAGCAGAAGTTTATCACTGTACAGATTTATTCGAATTAGAAAGTGAGCAGAAAATAAAAGAATCTGGTAAACTTCGTATAGAAGGTCGTGAGTATATCGTAAAAGATGGCGATGTAGTTCACTTCAGATTTAATGTTTAGGGGGATAGATGAGAATATCAATTGACATAAGTTTATATCCTCTTAATGAAGAATATATTGCACCTATCAAGAGTTTTATTGCGGCAGTCAATGCTACTGCAGGATTAGAAGTAACTACTAATAGTATGAGTACTCAAATCAGAGGAGAAAGCGATATAATATTCGATTTGCTCAAAACAGAAGTACCGAAAGTATTCGAAGAAAACAGAGCTGCTTTCATAATCAAAGTAATAAAAGGGTCTGACTAAAATGGAAATCATACTACTAATTGTCAATATCTTAGTACTAGCGATAGTATTTGTCCTGTTCAAAAAATCAAAGAATAGTGATGATGAAACTATAGATATAGATGCCAGATTAGTAGAGATAAAAGATGCTCAGTACAATGCTACTAAAGAAGCTAGAGAAGAGCAAACTATTAATTTTAGACTCAATAGGGAAGAGCTCACAAACAATTTCTCTGCTCTTAAAGAGGAAATGCTAAAAAGAAATTCGGAACAGTTCGTTCAACAGAATGATAAATTTAATGATTTCGAAAGAAGGATCAGAGAGCTCTCTAGTACTAACGAAGAACGTATAGATAAATTAGCTGAGACTATAAAATCTGAGATTTCGGAGTTCAATAAACAAGTAGATAAGAACCTCAATAGTCTTAATGAGGAGAACTCGAAACAACTTCAAAAAATGCAAGAAACTGTAGATGAAAAGCTACAGAAGACTTTGGAAAACAGAATATCACAAGCATTTAGCACAGTTAGTGATAGATTAGAAGAGGTTCACAAAGGGCTAGGTGAGATGAAAAAACTAGCTGGTGACGTGGATGGACTTAATAAGGTATTAAACAATGTAAAGCTTCGTGGAGTAATGGGTGAGTTCCAATTGGAACAAATTCTCGAACAAATACTTGGACCAACATTATATACTAAAAATGCTCAAACGAAACCAAATACATCTGAGAGAGTCGAATTTGCAGTTTTGCTCCCTGGTGACGATAATGGTAAAGTGATGCTACCAATTGACTCCAAATTTCCATCGGACTCTTATTCTAGACTAATTGCTGCATTCGACAGTAATGACTTTGTAGAAGCAGAGTTGCAAAGAAAAGAACTCTATAAATCAGTAAAGAAATTTGCGAAAGATATTAGTGATAAATATATAAACCCTGGCACTACTACTGATTTTGCGATTATGTTCGTTCCTATGGAAGGACTTTACGCCGAAATACTTCGTGACCCTGCACTTTTTCATGAGATACAGACACTATATAGAGTAAATATAACTGGACCAACTACTCTAGCCGCATTCCTAAGTAGTTTGCAAATGGGATTCCGTACTTTGGCTATTCAAGAGCGATCTAGCGAAGTTTGGCAGGTTTTAAGTGAAGTTAAAAAAGAATTTTCTACTTTTGGAGATGTCTTAGATAAAGCTCTAAACCAATTGGATACTGCCAAAAACAGCATCAAAACTCTAGTTGGGGTTAGGAGCAGACAAATGCAGAAAAAATTAGAAAAAGTTGTATCTTACCAAAGTGAACCAACTAAATTGTTAGAAGATAATTTAAAAGATAACTTATTCGAAGATAATAGTGAAGATGAGTAATGAGATTAGCTGTTATATTACATTGTAATTTTGAAGGTCCGGCATACATTGCAGATTGGGCTGCAGAAAACGGCCATGAACTTGATGAGATTCATATTTACAAAGATGGTGTTATGCCCGAAGATGAGTATGATGGATATATATTCATGGGTGGTAATATGAGTTCAAATGACCACAATGAATTGTTTTGGCTTTTAGATGAAAAACAGTTTATTAGCAATCTAATAAGGGCGAATAAAAAAGTACTTGGGATTTGTTTGGGAGCACAATTAGTAGCTAGTGCAGTAGGTTGTAAAGTAGTACCAATGCCTCAGAAAGAGATAGGGTGGTATGATGTTATATTAGCAAAAGATAGGGATATAATCCCCGAATTTGATATTATAGAAACATTACACTGGCATGGAGAAGAGATAATACCTAATGACAAAATCCAAATTATCGGAAAATCGTCACAATGCGATGTTCAGATATTCAAAGTCAATGATAATTGTTATGGATTCCAATGCCATTTGGAGCAAACTATGGATTCATTGATTGATTTGTATGCTCATTGTTTTGATGATTTGGATGATAATCCTTCTACTCAAGATCATGATAATCTATTCGATTCTGATGATATATTTGACGCAAATAATGAATTACTTTCCAATTTTCTAAATAATTTCTTCGAAGGTTAATTGAAAAACTTACTAATCATCGCATATTATTTTCCACCTTCTGGTGGTCCTGGTGTCCAAAGAGTTCTAAAACACATAAAGTACTTACCCGAATTCGGTTGGAATCCTATAGTCCTAACAGTGGAAAATGGTGAATACCAAGCAATTGACAATAGCTTATTAAAAGAAATTCCAGAAAATACAATAGTACGTAAAAGCAGGATCTTCGAACCTTACGATATATACCGCAAATTCACTGGTCGTAAGAAAGGTGAAGCACTAGATGTAAATAATATTAAGAATGATAATCAGAAATCGCCGTTTGTAGATAGAATAGCTGAACTAATAAGAGCCACTATATTTATACCAGATGCTCGTATTGGCTGGTTTTTCTCTGCAAAAAAAGAAGCTAAGAAAATAATAAATGAATATAAGATAGATGCTATATATAGTAGCTCACCTCCTTACACTTGCTCTGTAATTGCGAATAGCTTACAAAAAGAGACTAAGTTGCCCTGGGTAGCGGGGTTTCGTGACCCCTGGACTGGATTTCTGACTACTCCTAATCGTTGGTTTTTACCTGCTGCTATTGATAGAAGTATGGAACACAGCGTTTTCAAAAATGCTACTGCGGTTGAAGCTGCGTGGCAAGGTATAATCAAAGATGCTTTCGGCAAGTATAATGACTTAGATAAATCAAAATTCCATCATGTACCTAATGGTTATGATTCTAGTGATTTCCCTGATGGAGTGTACACTAGGAATGAAAAATTCACTTTAACTTATACTGGTTCTCTTTACGGAAGGCGTAACCCAAAAAGTCTATTCGAAGCTATAGAAAAGCTGATACAGATGGGCAAGATAGACAAAGAGAAGCTGAAGCTAGTGTTCGTAGGTAGGTTCGGAGAAGAAGTAATAGAAATGTTCGAGAACGCAAGTTTCAAAGAATGTATAGAAACTGTTGGCTACGTAACCCATAAAGAAAGCATCAGCTATCTCATCAAATCGGAAGCGCTTCTACTAATAGTCGATGAAGCCAAAGAAAGCGAGGAAATCGTCCCTGGTAAGGTTTATGAGTATTTGGGTACTAAGAGACCCCTGTTCGCTATTGCGCCTAATGAGAGTGCCATAGCGGAGCTAATATACGAAACTGATGCTGGTCTAGTGGCTCACCAATCCGAGATTGATAGAATAGCTGAAAATCTATTCGAATTTTATCATCATTGGGAAGAATCTTTACCTCTAACACAGCCTAATATAAAGGCGATTGAGCAATACGAACGCAGAAATGCTAGTAAGAAGTTAGCAGAGATTTTGGATGAGGTAACTACCCCATAAACCCCCTCAATAGATTTTCCCGTTTTCTGTGATAGCCCTCGGGCTGGGATTCACTTATCATCAATAACATCTCAGTTGCATAAGATAATGTATCGACAATGTCATCGTGAACGTGGTAAAGGATTCAGAAGTAGAAGCGAATTGTCTTTGAATTTAGACCTAAGACATGCCCCAACCCCTTAAATTTTAAGGGGGTTGGGGGATTTATTCTAAATACTTATTCAATCTCTTTTCCCGAATATAGGCAGACTTAATATTAACCTCAAATATCATATTTGATTAGATATGTATTGTTCCAACAATAGTTTTTAAGTATATTTGTTTATTACTATTGAAATACGAAATTAATAAATAATAAAGATGGGCAAAGCTATGGTAATCACGATAAGAAGGGGAGCTACTAAGAAAAGCATCAAAAATATATTAGAAAGAATAGCCAAAGAAGTGAAGCCAATGGGTATAAATACTCATAAATACGTTGGCAAAATATCACTTAAAAAAGATGCTTTAACTATCCAAAACGAGCTTCGCAATGAGTGGTAATAGTCTTTTTTTAGATACTAATATCATTCTTTATTTGTTAAATGGTGATGAAACTTTAGCCGAATTGTTAGACGAGAAACAACTTTACATTTCGGTTATTACAGAACTAGAATTGTTGGCTTACAAGGGGATTACAAACGAAGAAGACATAATAATAAAAGACTTTGTCTCACAATGCAAAACGATAAATATTAATAGCTCTATCAAACAAGAGACTATCAGAATACGTAAAACGTTTAATATGAAACTACCCGATAGTATTATAATAGCAACAGCTATCTATTTAGACTTACCACTAATTACTTCCGATATAGAGTTTAAAAAAGTTGAGGAACTCACATTAATTCTTTACGAAAATAATTAAACCGTATAAAAACAGTATCCTTAATTATTCAACTCCTAGCGGAGTTGTTTTATAAGAGCGATAACAAGTTGCTACTAATATTCAACTACTCTGCAATTGAAAAAAGTGTTTACTTATCCAATAACTCTATTCATCTTCAATATATGAATTATATCTTGATTCTTCATCTTAGAGCTTATCTTTATTAGATCTCTATTGTAAAATAATAGCTTCACTGAATTGTTGTTTATTGTTACAAGAAAGGCATATCCAAAATCAAAAACCGAGAACTTTCTTTCAACGATTATTTTATCTGCATCTATAATATCTACTTTGAATCGTTTGTCTAATTCATTAAAAATCTTGATTTTATCTAAATCAAATTCTTCTTAATTAGCAGTATAAAAAATGTCTTTAAAACTATCTTTGCTTAACTTTCGTAGGGAATTGTAAAATTGAATTAGATATAAGCTTATCAATAATGTTATAGCTAAAGGGTGCATGATATAAAATTCCTAGGTTAAGTGTCATCCGTGTTTGTCCAAAATACAAATAAATATAATTCAATTCAAACCCTAAAACCCCCTCAATAAATTCTCCCGTCTCCTGTGATAGCCTACTGGTTGGGTTTCACTTATCATCAATAACATCTCAGTTGCATAAGATAAAGTATCGACAATGTCATCGTGTTTTGCATTTGGGAAGTTCAGTAACTCATTCTCTATTTCAGCTAGGCAGTTGATAGATTTATTGAAATAGACTTTTCCTGCTTCTAATTTCGCAGCAAGTGGCAATGCTCTAGAAACTTTGTCCTTCTTTGGTACCAGCTTAGTTACTGGCAATCCTAGATTACTTAGGTTATGAAATAAACTAGCTTGGTATTGGACTGTTTCTATTCCTATTTGTGATGGCTTATGTTTTTCGTAGAGTTCTCTGATTAACTCGGTATGTTTCGAAGGAAGTATTTTTTCTCTCAATATATCTAGTATAATCAGATTCTTATCTTCGTCCTTCACAAACACTGCTATTACTGTATAGTCGGCTTTCTCATTAGTAGAGATAGCCAAATCACAAGCCAAAAAAGTATCTAAATCACTTAGTTCTAAAACAAAGTCTTTCGATTTAATGTGCCCACTTAATATCTCGAAATACTTGAAATCACTTCTCTTGAAAATTCCACCTCCAGCTGGTGCAGGTGATTGTTGGTATAGACTCGAAAACCAATAGCTGCCAATACTATCTTTTATATCTAATAGGGAAGATATAGAATAACGGTTTTCCCAAAGTGCTTCGCCTACTTTTCTCCCTAGTATATCATTCTTTTCCGCAATAGCAGGTAGTATTATTCTGTCCCATTTCTTTTGTTTTAGCAATCGCCCAGCTAGGTCGTCTTCGTGCCATCGGGTCATCACCAGTATAATAGCTCCATTTGGCTCCAATCTCGTTAATAAAGTCGCGTTGAACCATTCGTATAATTTATCCCTTGCCTCTGATGAGTTTGCTTCAGCATCGTTTTTAATCGGATCATCTACTATTATCAGGTTAGCACCTTTACCTGTTAATGAACCACCTACCCCTACAGAGCTAATGCTCCCATTTTTATTAGTTACAAATTCGGACTTTGCTTTTTGTGATGCACTCAATTCTAAACCATATTCACTACTTATATTTTTGAATAAATCAAGTATTTCACGACCAAAATACTCAGCCAATGTGCTGTTATAAGCTGCTATTATTATCCTATCTGATGGCCTATTGAGTAACCACCAAAGAGGGTAGATTTTAGTTACTAATTGGGATTTACCATGTCTAGGAGGCATATTTATAATCAACTTGTTTTTCTTTCCATTATACAATTTTAACAATTGATTTTCAATTAGATATAAATGTTTAGTTGATAACCAATCCTTATAAAATATAGATTTAGCTGTTGCCTGAGGTGATAACAAATTCAATAATTTTAATATATTCATCTGCAAAGTTCATTTAGAATACATAGAAAACCCAAGATATTAATAATAAATAATTTGATAGTTAGTTTTAAATAGTTTAATTTTTAAGCAAATGAAAAGCAAAAATCTTTTAATTAAATCTGATATATGACATACACTAGAAATACCAAAGAAGAAATCGAATTGAGTTTGGAACAATACAGAGAATTAGTAGAAAAATCACCTGTATATGTGCTCAAAATTGATAGAGAATATAGGGTTACTTATGCTAATGAATCGTTTTATAAAGATTATGCTATATCAAAAGACTCTATCATAGGTCTTAATGCTAAAGATATGGGATTACCTTCTGAAAGCTATAAGAAATGGTATATGTACTATGAAAAAGTATTCAATAGTGGTCAGAAAGAAACATTCGAAACGCGACTAGATAATAATGACAGAGTTATATTCTTAAAGATGTTATTATTACCAGAATTTGATGAAAACAAAGAAGTATCTTCTATCACAGTATATATGACTGAGACGACAGATTCGAAACTCATAGAAGATGAAAGGGATTATATTTTTAATTTTTCTCTAGATATGTTTGCTATACAATCAATAAGAGGGGACTTCCTAAAGGTTAACCCATCGTGGTGTGAAATTTTAGATTGGCCAGCTGAACAACTAATTGGTTCAAATTGGCTTGACTACGTACATCCTGAAGATATAGTTAGAGCCCAAAAAATGCAAGATGACTTGCTTAACTACGATCTAGTAGTGTCACATGAAACAAGATTTAGAAGCTATGACAATACTTATAAGTGGATAGAGTGGAATTCAATTCCTATAAAACATAAAGATATAGTAATAAGTGTAGTTAGAAATATTACACAATGGAAAGAAGTTAATAATAAGTTAAAAGAATCGGAAAAAAGATATAGAGAAGTTGTTGAAACTGCTAATTATATGCTCTATTGTACTGATTTGAAAGGCAATGTTTTGTTAATGAATGAACCAGGGTTGAAACTCAGTGGATTATCTATTGAAAAGTTAGAGGGTAAAAACTTAATTGACCTAGTTGAAGATAGCCATAAGGAAACAGTTAAATCATTTTACAAAAATATGATAGAGACACTCCAAGATTCTAATGTAATAGAATTTCCTGTTGTTAATGAATCGGGAGAATTAATCTGGTTAATGCAAAACGCAAAGCTAATAATAGAAAATGGCCTTCCAATAAGAATCGATTTTATTTCAAGAGATATAACTATTAGAAAAGAAGCTGAGACAAAATTGCGTAATAGTGAAATGAGGTTACGTAATGTTGTCAATTCGTCTAATGAAGTAATTATTGTTATTGGTGGTTTTGGTAGATTAAAAGATGCTAATGATACTGCTTATGTTGAGCTAGAAATAGTAGAAAATGAGCTATTGGGAAGTGATTTCAGAAGTGTTCTTTATGATGAGGAATCTGTAAAGTTATTTGATAGATTTCTAAATAATCAAAAAGAAATAACATCTATAAGGGGTGAGTTTCGATTAAAGAAGTCAAGTTCTACTCCACTTCATTTTAAGGTAAAAGGAATAAATTATAACGATGGTTCCGGAGATAATATCTTATTATTTTTGACCAATATAACTGAAGTTAGACAAGCACAGCAAGTTACTCAAATACTTTATAATATTTCTAGGGCTGCAAATCTATCTAATAATCTTGTCGAACTTTATGAGTATGTCCATCAAGAAATACGAACAGTAATAAATTCTAAAAACTTTGCAGTTGCTCAAATAGATTCGAAAAGACAAATAATTCAGTTCCCTTATTTCAGAGATGAAAGAGATGAGAAATTCGAGTCTATAGACCTAAATGACCTAAAATCTATCACAAATAGAGTTATTTTTAAAAGAAAACCAATAAGGTTAAACGAAGAAGAGATTCTAGGGATGTTAGGTGAGACTAATCCAAAAATTTATGGAACTATCTCTAAGAGTTGGCTTGGAGTCCCATTGCTTGTAAATGATGAAATATATGGTGTTGTGATGGTACAGGATTATAATTTGGTGGAGGCCTATGGAGAAGAAGATGAGAAAATACTTAGTTCTGTTTCTGAGATATTAGCTTCTGCAATCTCTAAATTACAATATCAAGAAGAACTCGAAATTTTAAATAAGGACTTGGAAAAACGAGTAGCCGAAAGAACTGAGCAATTGGAAAGAACTTTAGAGAATCTGAATTACGAAAATGACCAAAGAAAAATAGCTCAAGAGGAGTTACAGGTTACTCAAAGAGAGCTTGAAAAATCTTTAGCTAATGAGAAAGAGCTACATCAGATAAAATCAAGATTTATTTCCATGGTTTCGCATGAGTATAGGACTCCACTAACAGTAATATTATCTTCTGCTAATCTGCTCAAAAACTATATAGATAAGATGACTGTAGAACAGATTGAAAAGCAATATAAGAATATTTCTGCCTCTGTTACATCTATGACTAATTTGTTAGACGATGTTCTGATGATAGGTAAAACGGAAAACCTTGAATCACTAAACATAATAGAATTTGATCTTACTAGCTCAATTGAATCAATTGTTGAGAATATTAAATTTGTCGATAATGGGAAACATGAATTTATTCTGAATATACCCAAAAAATTATGTGTGTACTCTGATAAAAAATTACTTGACCACTCAATAGGAAATGTAATATCGAATGCAGTTAAGTATTCTGACAAAGATACTACAGTTACAATACAAGTTGAAGAAAGAGATAATGAAATACTTGAAATATCTGTTATTGATCAAGGTATAGGTATTCCAGAAGAAGATTTGGAAAATGTATTCGTATCATTCTTTAGAAGCTATAATACCGGTTCAATAGAAGGTACTGGACTCGGAATGTCAATAGTCAAAAAGTCAATAGAATCTCTTAAAGGAAGTATCAAAATAGAGTCAAAAGTTAATGTAGGAACAAAAATTAAACTATTTATACCTCAGAAAGTAAGTAATTAATATATATTATTTAACTTTGCTTATGGAAAATCTACCAAATATTTCTATTAATCTAATAGTTAAAAACGAAGAGAAGAGAATAGCTCAAGCTATTAACTCAATAAAGCCAATTGCTAGTGAAATAGTTGTAATAGACACAGGCTCTACTGACAATACCCCTGCTATATGCACCCGAATGGGGTGTGAAGTATATTACCACACTTGGAACGATAATTTTAGTGACATGCGTAATATAGCCCTTGATTATTCTACATCAGATTGGATATTGGTAATTGATGCCGATGAAGTAGCTAAATTCGGTTTATTAGACTTACCCTTGGAACAAATGAACGACCCGAAAATAGGCGGTATCAATCTACAAATCATCAATCATATTGACGAGAATGATGATTCTATAATTTCGAAACATAGATATACTCGACTTTTTAGAAAAGATAAAGAGGTCAGGTTCAATGGTCGAATCCATGAGCAAATACGTGAATCTTTAGAACAAAAATATGATATCTATGAAAGTGACTTAGTAATTGAGCATTTTGGTTATAGGACTATAGATAAAGATAAACTAGAGCGTAATACAAGATTGCTTGAGCAAGATATAGAGTCAGATGCTGATGATTGGAAGTACTATCATTTAGCCGAAACTTTATTTTCAGGTGGTGATAAAGACAAATCACGAGAAATTTTCGAGAAAATAGTGGACTCTCCAGAACTAACGGAGCTCCAGATTGATAGAGTCAAAACCCGACTGGGGCAATTATATCTTGGTTCAGATAATTATAATGAGGCCGAATCTATTTTAAATTTCGTTTCTTCTGATAAAGATACAGAAGGATTGAGACAATATGTATTAGCCGCAGTAAAATTATCAACTGGTTTCGTCGATGAAGCTCTGAAATTATATAAATCTCCAGATATTGAGTTATCAGATTTGGTGGATAAAAATCAACTTAGAGTCGCTCTACAAGGAGCAAAACAATACAAGTCATTAATCGAGAAAAAATAATGAAAAGACCAAATTGGGATCAACTTTATATTACAATGTGTTATCTAGTAGCAATGAGAAGCAAAGATAGTCATACACACATGGGTTCTGTGATTGTAGATAAAGATAATGTTTTGGTCTCTACGGGCTATAACTCACTACCAAGAGGTATAGAGATAGACCAAGATGAAAAGAGATTATCACGCGATGGTGGAGAGAAATATTTCTGGATGGAACATGCAGAAAGAAACGCAATTTATAATGCTGCTAGGCGCGGTACAGAGTTAAAGAATTGTAAGCTTTATGTCCCTTGGGCTCCTTGTACAGATTGCGCTAGAGGCATTATCCAAACAGGAATCGCCGAAGTTATAGTTCACCAAAATGGCCAGGATTTTTACGACGCTCATACAAATGGTAAATGGGTAGAGGCTACTGAAAGAACTATGTTAATGTTCAAAGAAGCAGGAGTAAAAGTTACATATTTTGAAAGTGATATAGTTATTCCAGAAATATATATGAATGCTAAAATGTACGATGCTGCGGTTTATCTGAATAAATCTGGTGAACAATAAGTATTATTTTACTTCTTTGTTGTATTGTATCTCATAGAGATTTTTGTAGTAGCCATTTTTAGCAATAAGCTCAGTATGTGTCCCGCTCTCTACTATACTACCTTTGTGGAACATATATATATGGTCACAATTAACTATAGTGGAAAGCCTATGAGCTACGATAACAGCCGTTTTATCCTTTAGCGAACTTTCTATTGCGTCTTGTACTACTTTTTCAGACTCTGCATCTAATGCAGATGTAGCCTCATCAAATATCAAAACCTCAGGATTACGTACTAATGCTCGAGCTATAGCCACTCTTTGACGTTCACCACCAGATATAGTTACTCCTCTATCTCCAATTATAGAATCAAATTTATCTGGTAAAGACATTATAAAATTATAAGCATTTGCTATTTTGGCAGCTTCAATCACTTTCTCATCCGATACTTCAGTCATACCATAGATGATATTATTATAAATTGAATCGTTGAATAGTATATTCTCTTGTGATACTATCCCGAAAAGTGAACGGTAATCACGAATTATTATATCTCTAATATCCACGCCATCCAATGTAATTGAACCCTCTTTAGGGTCATAGAACCTAGTGATTAGGTCTAGTGCAGTAGATTTGCCACTACCACTGCCTCCTACGAAAGCGACTTTTTTTCCTTTTTCTAGCTTTAAAGAGACATTATTCAGTACATGATGATCTACATAAGCAAATGAAACATTATTGAAAGATATATCTTGTTTGATTTCTTTTATTGATTGAGTTCCTTCTACTATGCTTGGCTCTTCGTTGAGAATACTCATTATTCTCTCTCCTGCTACTATACCTTGTTGCATATTCGAATATGAGCTAATTAAAGACATAATAGGAGTCATCAAAGCAAATAGCATGAAAAGAAAAGTCATCAAGTCATCTGCTTTCACAGTTTTTTCGACTAAAACTTGTTGTCCACCTATTACTAAGACTACACAAAGTCCAAGTATTGCCCATATCTCATTTGCAGCAGGCACTAATGCCATTATTTTTCTGTGTTTTATAGCAGATTTTACATACGAACTAGTATCATTCGCGAATCTTTGGTTAGTAACGTCTTTAGCATTTAGTGCTTTAAGTACTCTTATACCTCCAATTGACTCTTGTAAAGTAGTGGTAAAACTGGCCATTGCATCTTGCATTCTTGATGCATAACGTTTAAGATATTTAACAGAAATTTGTATAAACAATATTGATATAAGTGAAGTGCTAAATGCCCAAAGTGTAAGTTCAACAGAGATAGTAAGTAGGAAAAACATGAAAATTATAACTTGTATAATATCTCGTATTACACCATTCAAAGATGCTATGGTGGTGTTATTAAGCAATGTGACATCATTTGATACTTTAGATATTATTGTCCCTTGTTTTTCTCTATTGAAATAGTCCATAGAAAGAGAGGTTATCTTATAAAATACAGTATCCCGAATATTTTTAATAACTCTTTGATTGAAAATGTCTCCGACTATAGAGCCGAAGTACTTGAATATATTCTTAATTATAAAAAGTGATAGTATAATAACTCCGAGACGAATAACCTGTTCGTCTACAGTGTCAGCTGTAACTAAAGAGTAGAAGAACTCGAAGAAAGATTCTTTTATTTTTTGGAATACTCCTATCTCTATGGTAGGTGTATTGACTGGTGTTTCAGTTTTAACCTCAAATAAGAAACCTAGTATTATTTTAATAAGCGATATAGACATCGCTGTTGTTATCGAAAATAAAATATTAAGAATAAACGATGCTAATAGCAGAGTTCTATTATCTTTAGTAAAACTCCATGCTATCTTGTAAGCATCTAAAATTCCGAGTGATTTTTTTTCGGGCATAATCGAGGTTATTTCCTTATAAATCTAACTGCAAATGCACCATCTGTACCGTGCACATTTGGGAATGTTTGCATATATCCGTCTTTACAAACTTCTTTAGGCAAATAATTTTCAGCAGGATCAATTTTAAAATCTGGAAAAGTTTTTAAAAACCATTCCGCTATAAGTATATTTTCATCTGGTTCAATCGAGCATGTAGAATAAACTATTGCACCATTATCTTTAATCAAATTGGGGGCATTTTTTAGTATATCCTTTTGAATAGAGTTAAGTTTATATACGTCTTCTATTTCTCGCTTCCATTTTATATCTGGCTTCTTAGAGAAAGTGCCACTTCCACTACAAGGAGCATCTATCAATACGACATCTGCCTTTTCCTTTGCTGTACATTCTGAAGCATCTTCTTTCTGTTGCTCTATTATAGTTATGCCTAATCTATCAGCTTCTGCAGAGAGCATTTTTAGTTTACCCCAATATTTATCATTGGAAACTAACGTTCCTTTATTTTCCATCATCTCTGCTATTTTGAATGATTTGCCACCAGGAGCAGCGCATAAGTCTATTACTCTCATACCTGGCTTGGCATTGGTCAATTCAGCTGCTAATGATGCCGAAGGGTCTTGAACAGCTATCAAACCCTCTTTATAGAGGTCTGTCATTGTTACACTATTTCCAAGATTTTTAACTTTGTAAGTGTCTGGATGGAACACAGATTTTTCAAAGCTAATCTCATTTTCTATCAATTTCTTTTCTACTTCTTCTGCGTTAGTCTTCAATTTATTTACTCGCATCGCCATATATGGAATCTTATTATTAGCTTCCATTAGCTTAACCGCAAACTCTTCCCCCCAAAATTTGACCCATCTCTTTGTCATCCATTTTGGGTGAGAGTGCACGATAGATAGATAAAAATCTCTATCATCATTTTCGTCAGGGAAACGGATATTTTGTTTATTACGAACAATATTTCTCAAAACCCCATTGACCAAACTAGCCGCCTTTTGTCCTTGTATTTGCTTAACAAGCTCAACAGATTCATTTATTGCTGCATGTTCAGGTATTTTGTCCATGAATAATACTTGATACAATGCTATTCGCATTGCATTTTTGACAATATTCATAGATTTATGGAATTCACCATGGAAAAAACCAATCAAAACCCAATCTAGTTTTGCTCTCCATCTTACTGTTCCATTTACTAATTGAGTTAGTAATGCTTTATCTTTTCTATTCAAATCATTACTTCTCAGTTCTGATTCCAATAACTTATCGATGTACGAGTCACTTCGGTCATATCTATTGAGTATATGAATAGCGATTGCTCTACATTTTGTTACTGTTGTAAGATTATCAATACTAGTATTTTCGTTATTTGTAACTTTTTCCATAAAATTTGCTCTATATTAAAATAGATTTTTGCTATATTATAAAAAGCAATATAATTAAAATAAAAGAAAGCTATGACAACGACGAAAACATATACATTAGTATTTGCACTCTCCCTTATTTTTTGGACTAATTCTAAGGCACAGGTATATGAATTATCTACTCCTTTAGCGCCTTCTGTCAATAGTTTGGCCGAAGAATCTATTGGTGGTTTTCTTGGCATTGGGCCAAACTGGGCTAGCGGTACTCACTACGTAGAATGTGATAGTTGCTTTTTCCAAGATGGTACAGCCACTGGCTTTACATTAGGTGCTATTTATCAGAGGAAAGCAGCTACAAATATTTTTTATGGTGGTATTATTTCTTTAGATATTATGAATATTTATTCTTCATATAGAGAAATTGAAGCAATTGATATATCTGAATATAGTGAGAGTTCTTTTACCAATGTTGAGTTCAGACACGAAGCAAATATGAATTTGACTTATTTAGGAGTTGCTCCATTTATTGCTTATAACCCAACTGGTTGGTTGACTTTTAGAGTTGCTCCAAAAATTTCATTTCCAATCTATAGTAACTTATTACACACAAAAACTCCACTCACCACTAAGGTGTCTATCGATGGTGTGGAGGGTAGATTGAGATTTACTGAAGAAGATACTAAAGTACAGGACTCAGATGTAACAGAGTTAACATCACCACTTATTGGTTCAGATATTTCTTTAATGTTAAATTTGACACCAGGTGAAAGATCTACATTCTCAATAGGTTATACACAAAATGTACCTTTTACGAATACTACTTCTTTTGGTGATAATTTTAGTATTAATTCGTGGCGTATTTTTGTTGAATTTAAATATTCTATTCAAAAAGCTTATGACCTTCGACCTAAATCAGCTAAAAAATAATTATACTATCTTATCAGCTATGATAATTTGATTAATTGTTTCCTTTTATATATCACTATATATTCAATTTATTTAATGGGTCTAGTAACGACTGAATTATAAGATTATTAAAAAAAGGCAGCCAAATTGGCTGCCTTTGTATTTTAGACTATGTATAAGAAGTTATTTTTGAATAACTAAAGTACCCATAGCTTTTTCTTGTCCCATTTCAATCTTGAAGAAATACGATCCATTAGCCAACTGACTAGCA
>JBFHKR010000030.1:0-23488 GCA_041595255.1 Chlorobiota bacterium | reverse complement strand
GTCGCTTAGGCCAAGCATCTCCGTATCTCATAAGTCCACGTATAGCAGTAGGTGCAGTATAGAGTATGTTTATACCATATTTTTCAACTATAGACCACCATCTATCTGGATAAGGGAAGTTTGGTGCACCTTCGTATATCATTGATGTTGCTCCATTCAGCAATGGCCCATAAACTATATAGCTATGACCTGTTATCCAACCTGGATCGGCAGCACACCAATATCTATCTTCATCATGAATATCGAAAACATACTTAAGAGAAGTATAAGTACCTACCATATAACCACCGTGCGTGTGTAGTATTGCCTTTGGTTTCCCAGTAGTACCTGATGTATATAGCATAAATAGAGGATCTTCAGCATCTAGTATTTCTGCTTCACATTTAGATGATGCTATAGGCATTTCCATTAACTTATGATACCAATGGTCTCTACCAGCTACCATTTCTACTTCATTTTTAACTCTTTGCACACAAATAATAGTATCTACATAACCTGAACGATCAGCTGCTTCATTTGCAATTTTCTTAAGCTCTACTACTTTTCCTCTTTGGTAAGAACCATCGCATGTAATTAAAACTTTAGATTGACTGTTCTCGATTCTCTCATGAAGTGCTTCGGTAGAGAACCCACCATATACAACAGAGTGAACGGCTCCAATTCTAGCGCAAGCAAGCATAGCAATGACCTGTTCCATTACTCTTCCCATATATATAGTGACTCTATCACCTTTTTTTACTCCAAAGCTCTTAAGCACATTTGAGAATTTACTTACTTCTCTGTGCAAAGCGAAGTAAGAAACAGACTTAGTCTCCCCTTGCTCTGATTCCCATATATAAGCAATCTTATTTCTGTTAGCCGTAGTTAAATGAACATCAAGACAATTATAAGTTATGTTAGTCTGTGCACCTACGAAAAATTTGTAAAAAGGTGCATTCGTATCATCTATGTATTTATCCCACTTTTTATGCCAATGGAGTTCATCTGCCATTCCAGTCCAGAACTGTTCTGGATCAGCTTGAGCTGATTCATTTAATTTATTCCAATCCTTAATATGGGCTTTTTCAATAACTTTTTGAGAGGGATTATATAATTTCTGAGTCATTTTTCTACTATGTTTATTTATTAAATCACGCCTAATCAAATTGCGATAGACACTAATATAAGCAAAATTCCTAAAAGAAATCGTACGAATTTTATAGTTACTTGTTTAAGAAAGTATTTTCCTAAAACAGCACCTATAATAGCAAAAAAACTAGCAGCAATCAACAAGTCGTAATTCATTTCTAAGCCATTGACTACTATCTCATATTCATAGACTAAAAGTCTAGAAATATCTACAAACAAAGATATAAATATACCAGTTGCGACAAACTTCTCTTTTGGTAAATCTAGTTTTATTAAAAAAGCACTTCTTATAGCTCCTTGATGACCAGAAAGTCCACCGAAAAAGCCGCTAAGAGCACCTCCGAAAGGGAGGATTTTTTTCGGGATTTTTATATCTTGCAATGATGGTATTAAATCTAATATTGCAGATATTATCATAATTATTGCTATTGTTATATTAATTGGTGAGGTCGTAAGATGGTATTTAAAAAGACTATAAGAGAACTCTAAGTCAAGTTTAACTATTTGATTTAATAGAAATGCCCCGATTGCTGCAAAAATAATAGATGGTATTCCGAACTTAATAAAGACTTTCCATTTAACATGTTTTCTCATTATAATAGATTTGAAGACATTTGTCATCAAGTGTACTATAGCAGTAAGTATAATAGCTATATGCAAAGGAAAGTAAATAGCCAATGCTGGAAGAAGTAAAGTACCTAGACCAAAACCAGATAAAAAGTTCATTAAACTCGCAAAAATAGCAACTAATGATATTATTAGTATATCCATCTAGTTAAAAATTCCTATTTTAAATTACTCCAAGACCTATTCCTATCGACACAACGATTAACAAAGTACCTATGAGAATCCTAATAAAATCGATTGTAATTTTCTTTAAAAAATACTTACCTAATATAGCACCAACGAAAGCTGATATGACTGCTACAACTAATAATTCCCAATTATCTTGAACTCCTATTGAAATTCTGCCAAAGCCATAGATAAAGAGTCTAGAGATATCGACCATCAAAGCAATTATAATTCCAGTAGCAATATACACTTCTTTGGGCATTTCAGCTTTAACTAAGAACGTACTTCTAAGTGCACCTTGATGACCAGATAGACCTCCAAAAAAACCGCTTAGCATTCCCCCTATTGGTAATGCTTTCTTAGATATCTTTATTTCACGTAATTTGGAAACTAAATCGAATAAAGCGAAAATAATCATTAATCCAGCAATTGTTATATTAATTGGGGTGGTTATCATTTGATATCCCAATAGTTTATATGTATATTGTATATCAAAATCAATCAAAATATTTAATATCGATGCTCCTAGAGCCGCAAATAACATTGATGGGATACCGAAAATCAACACTACTTTCCAATCAACGTGCTTTTTCATTAAAAATGTTTTGAAAATGTTATTCATTAAGTGAACAATAGCTGTCATAGCTATAGCAATATGAATCGGGAAATATAAAGCAAAAGCAGGTAATAAGAGTGTCCCTAGTCCAAAACCAGACATAAAAGTCATAAAGCTAGCCACTAAAGCGATTAATATTATAAACACTATTTCCATATTCTACCAAAAATCTATTTTGTTCAACTCTATCAGAAATAAGTTAGTGATTTCTTCGTAAATTGATATAATTACTTTACATTTTTGACAGAGTTTTATGAAATTGATAGAATGCCCTCGCGATGCAATGCAAGGAATACACGAATTTATACCTACAGAAAAGAAAATTGAATATATTAATTCATTGTTAAAAGTGGGATTTGATACTATTGATTTCGGAAGTTTCGTTTCTCCTAAGGCAATACCACAGTTGAAAGACACGGCTGAAGTACTAGAAGGGCTTGACCTTGGGTATAGCAATACAAAGTTATTAGCTATAGTTGCGAATGGACGTGGAGCAGATGATGCTTCTGACTTCGAAGAAATAGGTTATCTGGGTTATCCCTTCTCAATTTCTGAAGAATTTCAAATGAGAAATACAAATGCAGATATAGAAGAATCATTTGATAGAGTTAGGGACATACAAGAAGTGTGTGAAATCCATAATAAGAAATTAGTAGTCTATATATCTATGGCATTCGGTAATCCTTATAATGAGAAATGGGATGCTGAAATAGTTGCTAAATGGATTAATAAATTAGAAAGAGAAGGTATTAAAATATTCTCATTAGCTGATACTATAGGTGTATCAACTCCCGAGAGTATTAAGTATCTATATGAGAACTTAGTAAATGATCACCCTTCTCTAGAGTTAGGTGTTCACCTACATAGCAAACCTGAATCAGCGAAAGAAAAAATAAAAGCAGCTTATGAATCAGGATGTAAACGTATTGATTCTGCTATTAGAGGGTTTGGTGGTTGTCCTATGGCAAAAGATGATTTGGTAGGAAATATCTCCACTGAAGACGTACTAGAAGTTTTGAAGAGTGAAGATAAGAAATCTATAAATATGGATTTATTCAATGAATCCAGAGAAATGAGTTATAATATTTTCTCTTAGACCTTTGTGTATTCAACTGTAAGGAACCATCCACGTTTCTTCTTGTTTACGAACAGTGATATAACTTTTGAAGCTAGTCGAAGCATTGGGTTGAATCGTTCTAGTCTATCATAGAAAGTGAAGTAAGTCTTGACTTCCAAGTCTTTCATTGGTAAATCTTTGACTATCGCTTTTGCTTCTTCAATTGTATAACCCTTTGTACCAGCACTTTCCATATTATCAAATAAAGCTTCATCGACAGTCATAAATAGTTTACCTTTTAATAGTGCGTGTTTCACCCAAAAGAAATATGCTAGCATCGATTTTCTATTATAAACCATAATTTTTGCTTTTCCTCCCGGTTGCAAGACCCTGTAAATCTCTCTAAATGCTTTTGGAGTATCCGGTGTATGATGTATAACACCCCACGAATATACGAATTCGAATGTATTATCATCATAAGGAAGATTCTCACTATCCCCAATTTCAAATTTAGCTTCTAGACCTTCTAAAGATAATCTATGTTTAACATGAGCTATTGATTCAGGTGTCAAATCAATACCATGAGCATCGGCACCATTTCGGACCCAATTTATAAAATCAGTTCCAGCTCCTAAACCAACTTCAAGCATTTTCTTCCCCTTGCCCGATGGGAAATCAGCAAATTCTAGTATTTCCGGTTCTCTTGAATATCTTTTTTCCTCTATTGCATCAAAATATTCTTTGGTGAATTTCTCAGCATCTATCTCGTCAGTACCGCAAGCTTGGTTGTCCCAGTAGCTTTTTACTTCCTCTTTTAGCTCTTTATTTTTCATAAGCGTTTTATTTATATATAATTCGTATATTTGCAGTTGTTAATTTAACAAATTTTTAAAAACTATTGTGCTAAGAATTAAAAACACTATCTATATCGCAGTTCTTATGATTATCTGCTCTTTCAATTCTGGAGCTATAGAACTATTAGACTCCGATCTTAAATATAAGGTAGGTATTGGTTTTAATTACTCAGCATTAAGTAGTTATTATAATAGTAATTCTGTAGAGAAATCTGAAATACAAGGTATAAGAACAATAAAATTTTCTCTTGAAGATGGTGATTCTACTTATACAACAATAGGTAATATAAATATAGATTACGTTGAATTCCATAATAACTATTTCTTTGAGTACAAATTTAGCAATGATTTATCAATTGAATTAAATCTTGATTTAGCATATTATTCCTTAGATAATAGTTTTACATATCGTGATACTTTACGAGATGAAAATCAAATACCATTGGAAGATAGATGGGGTGAAAAACTTTTCAGAAAAGTTGATGTACCAGACATTCAAACTAATTTATTTAGATTAATGTATATAAATCCTAGAGTTAACTACTATCTATATAACTCTAAAGAGAGTAAATTGAAATTTGAATTAGATGGTTTAGTACCTTTTTCATATAACAACACATCTGAGTATAAAGAAGGTATATTTATAGGTGATGGTTTTATGCAATTAGGGACCAAGTTAAATTATCGTTCAATATATGAGACTATGCAATTACAGTTTGGTGCTGGGTTTTTAACTAGAAGTGAGGTTTACTCAGACCAGATCAATGCACAGTTAGGAATAATGTTTACTAAAGTAAAAGATACTTATTTCTACATATTTGCTGATTACAATCATAGCTTATCAATACCAGATGATGTAGTATTTGCTATTACTCAGTTACCAGCTTATGAGAGTTACTTATCAACTATGTTTGGACTTAATGTAAATATTGATAATTTGGAACTCGATTTGAGTTATACTTTTGTACCTTTAGGTAAAAATTATTGGGTAATGAACAGACTAAATGCGAGTTTTCATTACTTATTAAAATAGAAAAATATAAAAATCGTCGTAAGTTCAATAATTGTAGTAAGTATGGATTTTCGGCATAAAGTTTGCAATACTTACTACTAGACATTTGTGTGTCACAGTATCATAAACTAATATAGGTTTTAATACCTAATATGAGAAAAAAGAAGAAAAACTCGAAAGGATTACTAACTAAGATTTTGCTTGCTTCAGTAATTACTTTCAGTATTATCACTATTTATAATCATGATAGTGCTACTGCAACAAATGAGTATTCACCTCTAACTGCTTTCGAAGATTTATCTGGTGAATTTGCATTTTTAGAGGGTGAAGAATTTGAAGAGTATAGATTCGAAGAGAATATTGCTCCTAAATATTCGATTGAGTTAGACGGTAAAGCATCTTATTATGCAGATAAATTCCATAATAGAATGACTGCTAATGGTGAGCGATTTAATATGAACGATTATAGCGCAGCTCATAAAACATTGCCTTTTGGTACAATACTAAGAGTAACTAATGTTAAAAACAACAAGAAAACTTTTGTGAGGATAAATGACAGAGGTCCTTATTCTGGAAATAGAATAATAGATTTATCTAAAAAAGCTGCAAAAGACCTTGGTCATCTTGGATTATATCGAGTTAAGCTAGAAGGATTCAAATTAGGACAAAAGAAATTTAATACAACCGATAAAGATTATTATTTTGGATTGTCATATGAAAAGGATATTGTTTGTTTACCTAAAGAGCATTATCGCTTTATAGATTCGACAGCAAAATTCGGTGATATAGTTAGAATGTATAATATGGCTATAAAAAATGATCCTGATATCATGATTTTAGCAGATGCCTCTGAAAAGAATAAAATGGAAGTCAAGCACTCGGACGTTTTATATTATTTGGGTAAGGTCAATGAATCTACGATTTATGAAGATAAGATGGTCTCTAACTAACAGAAAAATAAAACAGCTTTTCGAGGCTGTTTTTTTTTAACTTGTTAGAACTTTATCAATTTGTTAATTTAGTAAACTTTTTAAGAAAAATATTTTTGGAGTTAATGTGAAAAGATTTATAGTAGCATCCCTGTTTTTATTCATTGGAGCTGTATTATTGCAAGGTTTCCAATGCGCTTCTCAAGAGATGAATAGTGCTAAAATGGACTATCAAAAAGGTAAGTTAAACGAAGCTATTGAGAATATTAGAAAAGAGCTTAAGAAAAATCCTAAAAATGAAGATGCACATATACTGCATGCACAAATTTTATACAAAAAAGAAGATTACTTAGGTGCTGCAAATGTAATAGCAGAATCCAGAGATTACATAAAATCAAAGAAAAACAAAGAACAAGCGGCATTTATAGAGACTCAGATCTTATCTCAGTCATATTCGAATGCATACAGGTATTATCAGTCTTACTTCCAACAAAAAGATGAGTCATTATTAGATAAATCTATTGAAAATGCAGATTTGAGTTTGAAACTTCGCCCTCAATTATTTGACCTTTATAACTTAAAAGGAAGGGTATATGAGGCAAAGAATAATGATCCGAAAGCAATTGAATCTTATGAAGAATTTATAAAAGCCAATAATTCAGAGTACGAGTTGGCAAAAGAATCAAACATAAATTTAGATATGTATAGAGAAGAGGCTCTAACAGTACTAGGTCAACCTACTGAATCAATTACAGTACAAGACAGTGCTAAAGGATTTATAACTATAACAGATAGAATAATGTACAATGGTAATGAGGTTTATTTACATTCTAAAAAGGAATTAAATGAAGGAAGCTATAAAGTAGAAGGTTGGAGATTAAACCTTCCTGAGCAATGGAGTAAACCTGAAAAATTCCAATATAATCCTATAAATATAGACCCTTATGCAGCATTAGCACAAAAATATTACAGTAATAAAAAATATGAAGACGCAATTAGAAATCTTGATTATTTAATAACTTTAAAACCCTCTAATAAGGAAGCTGGTGGTTTAAAGATTCAAATTCTACAAGAAACAGGTAATACAGATAAAGCAATAGCAGAGTTAGAAGAAGCAACTAAAACTTCACCAGACAATAAACGCTATTGGTTACAATACGGTGATTTACTTTCTAGTATGGGCAAATACGAAGAAGCAATAAGTAAATATGAATCAGCCCTTAAATTAGACCCAGAATATGATTATGCTCTATATAATATAGCTTCTGCATATAAAAACAAAGCTGGTTTATTACAAAAAATTGAACAAGAAAAACTAGAGAAAGATCCTAATTATCAAATTAAAACTGAAAATTATTTCCCAGATTTAGTAAAGTCAGCTGAATATTATACTAGAACTTCAAAAACTAAACAGTTTGAAGATAACCATAATGTACTGTTACAACTTGCTAATATATATCAAGTAATTGAAAATGAAGAAAAGTTAAAAGAAACTTTAGATAAATTAGATGAAGTTGAGTTGATGGTAGAACAAAATGAGAAACGAGCTTTCTATTTAGATTTATTGAAATTATATTCGACTATGAAAAACGAATCTAAAACACAATTAATCCAAAAGAAACTAGAAAACTTAAAATAAGGAATGTAATGAACGACCCTAAGAACAATAAAAACAGCTTAAATATTGAGATATCAGATGAAGTTTCGCAAGGGACTTACTCCAATCTAGCTATTATAGCTCACAGCAAGGCAGAATTTGTCATTGATTTTACAAGAGTATTACCGGGTACACCAAATGCAAAAGTTCATTCAAGAATAATAATGACCCCTCAGCATGCTAAAATGCTTGCTCGAGCTTTGAATGATAATATTGGCAAATTTGAAGCTGTTAACGGCGAAATTCAGATAGATGGTAGTGGGAATATTAATAATTTCCCTGGTTTTGAAGGCGGTACCGGAAATACTAAAATTAATTAAGTTAACACAGGAAAGCGAAATAGATGTCATCTTCTAATCGCAAACTGTTAGAAAATTTATCATTCCAAAGTATAGCAGAATTTGCTGGAAAAGGACTACAAGCCATTTACACTATTTATCTTGCTAATGTACTTGGTGCAGAGGGTAATGGTGTTTATGGCATTGCTACATCTACAGTTTCATATTTTATATTATTCGTTAGTTTCGGAATTGATGTTTATGGGTCAAGAGAAGTTGCAACAGATAATAAAAATGTAGAGAATAATGTTAGTCATATTTTCTCACTGAGATTACTACTAGCTATAATTGCTTATACAATTCTTATTGTTTTCACTTATACATTTATAGATGATATCCTAGTCCAATTTGCCACTCTAATAATTGGAATCAACATATTTTCTAATGCCATTCTTTTGAATTGGGTTTTCCAAGGATTAGAAAGAATGGGTATTATAGCTATACGAACTATATTAGTTTCAGGGCTAAGCTTAATACTTGTATTACTATATGTAAATGGACCTGAAGATACATTGCTTGCACTTGGTATTTTATCTTTTTCATTACTTTTTAATAGTGTACTGATGACTATTTATTACTTATCAAAGGTTGGTAAGATTAAACTTAGTTACAATTCGGAAAATTGGAAAAGAATAGCAAAAGGATCAATACCAATTGGACTATTTTCTATAATGGTTTCAATAATGAATAATATTGATTTATCTTTAATAGGTGTCCTACTTACAGATTACAAATTCGAAGCAGGAATATATCATGCCGCATATAAGATTGTTGCTCTTGCTATAGTACCTTCTATTATAATTCAGAATGCTTTCTTCCCACAGCTCTCAAGAGCAAATGATTCAAAAAGTAGAAATGAACTTTATAATAAATACAGCAAAGCTATACATATAGTAGGAGCTTTAACTGCATTTATAACTTACTTTTATTCTGATTTTTTAATTTCCAGTTTATTGAATTCAGAATATCAAGGATCTGCTATACTAATGAAATTATTTGCTTTCTCAATATTTATTGTGTTTATCAACGTTTCTTTGTCTTCAACTTTAGTAGCATGGAAAATGGAAAAATTAGTGGTTTATGCTACTATTTATGCTGTATTTATGAATATAATAATAGATATATTACTAATACCTAATTATGGAGCTTATGGTGCTACTATAGCTACTATAATAGCGGAGTTTACATTATTAGTGGCACTTTCTTATAATCTATATAAAGCAACTAATAAAGTTTATCTATTAAACATATTTATAGTATTTGTTATTGGTGTAGTTTCGATTCTTCCATCTATATTATATATTAATGATCATATTGGTAATATAGTAGGTATTATTTCTACAGTAATATTATATATTTTGATTACACATTACTCTGGGTTTTTTAGAATTTTAGATATTAAAAAGATATTAAAAACATGAAATATGATTACGTAATAGTAGGAGCTGGTTATTCTGGTTGTGTATTGGCTGAAAGAATAGCAACTCAATTGAACAAAAAATGCCTAATTATTGAAAAAAGGAACCATATTGGTGGTAACTGTTATGATTACTTTGATGATAATGGACTTTTAGTCCATAAATATGGTCCTCATATATTCCATACACAAATGAAAAAAGTATGGGAATATCTTTCTAATTTCACTGATTGGATTCCTTATGAGCACAAAGTAAAGGCAATTATTGACGAAAAAGAGGTAACTGTTCCATTCAACTTTAATTCTATACATACAGTTTATGAGGTAGAAAAGGCACAAAGATTAGAAGACTTACTAATAGAAACTTATGGTTTTGGAGTTAAAATTCCTATTCTAAAACTAAGAGAAACAAGCAATGAAGAATTAAAGGAGCTTGCGGATTTTATATATGAGAAAGTCTTTTTAGGATACAATCTAAAACAATGGGGTATGAAGCCCGAGGAACTAGATCCATCTGTATCTGGTCGAGTCCCTGTATTTTTGAGTCGAGATGATAGATATTTCCAAGATACTTATCAAGCCATTCCAAAGTTTGGGTACACAAAAATGTTCCAAAAAATGCTAGATAATAAGAACATTAGTATCATGTTACAAACAGACTACAAAGATGTAATTGAAGATTTGGAATATGACCAATTGATATATACAGGTCATATAGACTATTATTTTGATTTCAAATTGGGTCGTCTTCCCTATCGAACATTGAATTTTGATATGCAGACGATTGAAACAGAATTTTTTCAGTCTGGTGCACAAATTAATTATCCTAATGACCATGATTACACTAGAATAACAGAATTCAAACATTTAACGAAACAAAAACATAACAAAACAACTATTGCTTACGAGTATCCGGAAGAATATGTTTTTGGTAAAAATGATCCTTATTATCCAATTCCCCAAAAAGAGAATCTTGAGTTGTTTGAGAAGTATAAAGAATTGGCAGATAAAGAAAAAAACGTTTATTTTGTAGGTCGATTAGCTGATTATAAATATTATAATATGGATCAGACCGTCGGAGTTGCTTTACAACTATTTGAGAAGAAAATTGCAAGAATCTAAAGATTTAACGAATATCAAAGAAACGGCCCTTTGTTTAGATTTAGATGGTACACTCATAAGAAGTGATGCCCTATTTGAATCAATTTTTCAACTTGTTAAAGTTAATCCCTTATTATTAATAATGGTACCTATTTGGTTGTTAAAAGGTAAACCAAACTTAAAGGAAGAAATAGATAAAAGAATTGATTTTAAAGCTGAAGGATTACCCTATAATCAAGAACTTATTGATTATGCTATTAGCGAAAGGGATAAAGGAAGAAAGGTTTACTTAGCTACTGCTAGTCATATTTCGATAGCAGATAAAGTAGCTAAACATCTCAATATTTTTGATGGCGTTTATGCAACTAAAGATGGTTATAACTTAAAATCAGATAAAAAAGCAAAAGTATTAAATGAGGAATTTGGGATAGGGAAATATGTATATGCAGGAGATGCTAAAGTAGATTATAATGTGTGGAAAGATGCTGCGGCGGCCATAGTAGTTTCCAATAATAAGTCGTTTATTGAAGGAGTTAATAAGAGTTTTAGAGTAGAAAAAAGCTTTTATAAAGAAGTTAATGTTTTTAAAAAAATAATAAAAGAAATACGTGTATATCAGTGGGTAAAGAATCTACTATTATTTTTACCAATTTTACTTGCTCACACACTTGGAAACGTAACTGACTTAACGAATGTGGTTATAGGTTTCTTTTCTTTTAGTATTTCTGCAAGTTTTGTTTATGTTTTAAATGATTTATTAGACTTAGATTCGGATAGAAGCCATCCAAGAAAGAAAAAAAGACCACTTGCATCAGGAGATTTGCCGATTCAGGTTGGTATATCTCTAGTGCCAATACTCTTAGTAGTTGGAGTTGGATTATCATTCTTACTTAGTCAAACATTTCAATTAATCCTTTTATCATATATAATTATCACAACGGCATACTCATTTAGTCTTAAAAAAGTGCCAATACTTGATATTATACTACTTGCGACACTCTTTACAAGTAGAATAGTAGCAGGTGCCTTCGCTGCAAATGTCGATTTATCAATGTGGATATTGGCCTTTTCTATGTTCTTCTTTATGAATTTAGCTGTACTCAAGAGATATACTGAACTATTAGTAATGAAAAAGAAAAACGAGATAGAAGCGAAAGGTCGTGGCTACCATATAGAAGATATGGGTTTATTACTCAGTATGGGACCCGCTGCTGGTTTTTTATCTGTGTTAGTATTTGTGCTTTATATAGATAGTACACAAGCTACAGGGCTATATTCTGAACCAAAACTTCTATGGATGATTACCCCTGTTTTTCTTTATTGGATTAGTAGAATATGGCATCTAAGTGTAAGAGGCAAAATGACAGATGATCCAATTGTATTTACAGGAAAAGATAAAGTAAGCTATATAGTTGGTTTAATTATATTTATAATAGCTTATCTGGCAGCATAATGGAAAATCAAAACTATTTATCATTCAATAAGTATCCGAAAGTATTTCCTAGAGAAGTACTCTACCCTACTTGGTTATCTGATCTAGAAAAGCTGAACTTAGAAGAATCTGTTTTATGTTATGGTAAAGGAAAAAGCTATGGCGATGTTTGTCTAAATAAAGATGGAATACTGATAGATACTACAAACTTAAATCATATTATAAGTTTTAATAATGATAATGGCAAAATAAAATGCGAAGCTGGAATTACATTGAAAGAAATACTAGAATTTTCAGTTCCAAAGGGCTGGTTTTTGCCAGTCACACCAGGAACGAAATTTATAACCTTAGGTGGTGCTGTAGCAAATGATGTCCATGGTAAAAATCATCATACGGCTGGTACATTCGGTTTGCACGTTACTGAAATCGAGCTTTTAAAATCCGATGGTATATCTTATAAATGTAATTCTGAGAATAATAAAGAATTATTTGCTGCTACTATTGGTGGTTTAGGATTAACCGGATTTATTAAAACTGTTGAGTTTCAATTAATTTCTATTGAAACTCCTTTTATGTATGTTGAGAATATCAAATTCGATAATCTTGATGCTTTTTTTGATTTGAATAAAGAGTCAGAAAATTTATTCCCATATACAGTTTCATGGGTTGATTGTACGACCAAAGGGAAGAATATGGGTAAAGGGATATATATGAGAGGCAGGCATGCTACAAAAGCAGAAGTTAGTAAATCCTTTAAAATGAAAGATGGTGCACTTCCTTTTCCAATTGAAGCGAGTTTTATAAATAATTTCACTGTAAAGGCTTTCAATAAGCTATTCTATAGTAAGCAATTCAGTAGATTATCAACACAGATTGTACCATTCGAACCTTACTTCTATCCACTTGACATGATTGATGGTTGGGAGAAAGCTTATGGGAAGAATGGATTTTTGCAACATCAGTTCGTTTTACCTTATGATAATTGTATACAAAACATGCACTTAATATTTGAAGAGATTGTTAATTCTGGTATGTCATCGTTTTTAACAGTACTCAAATCTTTTGGAGATTTTGAATCACCAGGTATGTTGTCATTTCCTAAAAAAGGTATAACATTAGCAATAGATTATAGAATGAATGGGGAAAAAACCTTACAACTATTGGATAAGATTGATAATATAGTTGCAAAAAATGGTGGTAGATTGTACCCAGGTAAAGATGCAAGAATGAGTCGTGATCATTTTCATCAATTCTATCCTAACTTTGAGGAATTCTTAAAATATAAGGATCCAAATTTTTCATCAAGTTTTTACAGAAGAATAAAATGATAAAAAATATATATGTATTTGGAGCTACAAGTAAAATAGCTGAAGAGACTTTAAAAAACTATGCTAAAGATGGAGCTAATCTATATTTAGTTGGAAGAGATATAGATAAACTAGAAATAGTAAAAAAAGATTTGATTGCTAGAGGTGCAGGTAAAATATTGGTTGAAACTTGCGAAGCTTTGAATTGGGAAAAACATCCAATTACAATTAAAAATGCAAATGAATCAATTGGACAACTTGACTTAATTTTTATAGCACATGGTACTTTACCAGACAATGAACAAATCCGTAATAATCAAATGAAAGTTATAGAAGAGTTTAATATAAATTGTACTAGTGTAATATCTTTATGTACTGTAGCATCAGAATATTTAGAAAGCAAAGGTAAGGGTACTATAGCTGTAATTTCTTCAGTAGCAGGAGAAAGAGGTAGACAAAGTAATTTTATCTATGGTTCAGCGAAAGGAGGTGTGTCAAAGTATTTGGAAGGACTAAGAAACAGACTCTACGAAAAAGGAATAAAAGTAATCACAATCAAACCAGGAATGGTTGATACACCTATGACCAAGGATCTCAAGAAAGGTTTATTGTTTGCTAGTCCTGCTAGTGTAGGTAAGCAAATCTACAATGGAATAAATGTTGGTAGAGATGTTATGTTTGTTCCAGGCTATTGGAGAATTATAATGGGAATAATAAAATCAATTCCTGAAAGTATTTTCAAAAAGCTTAAACTTTAGGATAATGGAATTTTAAAACTAATCTTAGTTCCTGTTCCTTCTTCAGACTCTACAATAATTTCGCCACCATGCTGTTCTATTGCATTGCGCATTATCATTGTGCCTAATCCTGTTCCCCCAGCTGAAGTAAAATATGGTTTTAACATATTTTCTTTTACTTCTTTACTCATACCTTTTCCATTGTCCTGGACTTCAAAATATGCATATTTCGAATTTTTGTAGGCTTTTAGTATTAATTTGCCTGATACACTATCCTTCATAGATTTCAAGCTATTTTCAGTGGCGTTTCTTATTGCCCTGGAAAGCTTTTGTTTATCAACATATAATTCGAAATCACTGCTTTCATCAATAAAAGTGATATTTGGATAAAATTCAAAATCAAATTCTTCAATAACTTCTGCAATTAATGACTTGGCATTATGTTTTGCTTTATGAACACTTGAACTCCTTCCAACAGTTACTATATCTCGGACTTTTTGATTCAAAATATTTATCTGTTTGATAATCTTGTTTTTCTTATTTTCCGATTCCTCGCTTGATGCTTCTAGTTCTTCAGCATTCAGCTTGAGTGTACTTAAGTTAGTCTGCATATCATGGGCTAATTGTGCAAAATTATTCAATTTTTGTTGACGTAATTCTTCAGTAATATCGGTACCAGATAATAAATATCCAACTACTGAGCCGGTAACTCTTCTTTTAGTTACAGCACTGCAAATATATTCATGAAGTTCATCATTATGATATATATGTATTTTCTGTTGAAAACTCTCTTTGAGGACTCTCATTTTCTCAAATATCTCAAATAACTCTGTAGTATGTTCGCTAATACAATAGTATTTGAAAAACCTTCCTAATGGTACAGATGAGTCGATTTCAATTATCTTCATTGCTGTTTTGTTAATATTTACTAAATCACCTTTTTTATTAAAGACAAATATGAAATCATTATCTGATAATTCTAATAGAGTAGCATTCAACTCTTTCTTTTTAGAATAAAGGTAATATATTACTATTATGATAGTTAATAGCAGCAAAGGAATTATATAGTTTATAAAACTATTATAGTAGTAATAAATTTGCCAAAAAGTGTTTTTTGTCTTGTTGTAAATTGATGCATCAATTGTAGAGTATGCAAAATACTTTTCGTGATTGATTATACTAATATTAGAATTTACTTCACTTGTAGTTATCGAAATTGGCTTATAGAAGTTAACATTAAGTTTTTTATCGAAATTGTAAATTGCATTCTGAAAAATAACTGTAATATTATCATTTGAATAAAAAATACCTAGAGGAGATATAATATAATTTGGTAGTTCATATTCATTTATTATTTCTGATTTAAGATCTGTATGTAGCACAGTGTATTTATCCTCTGAATAAGAAATCGAAAATACACCTAGTTCCTTATTATTAACTTCTGCTAGTATATAGTCTTGGTTAACTTGATCAATCCAAAAATCTGAAATAAGTTTTAAAGATTTGGTATAAATGAGAATATGGGAATTATTCTCATAGTGACACTCAACCACTAGTTTAGAATTCTTAATTGATAATGAATAACTGTTGGCCGGCTCTATTCGTAATAATTCTTTTTCATATTTATGATTAATATTTTCGATCAGGTAAGTTACATTATCAGATGATCTTAAATAATAGAATTTATTATCGTCAATATAAAGGTAGCTATTTTCAATAAACCTAGTTGATAGTGTTTGTTTCACTTTTCTTTTTGTATCAAAGTAGAAAAGTTCATTGTTCTTACTTATTATAAACTTGTCTGAAGAAGAGTAATGGATTTTTAGTTTATCATTGATATCAGTAATGGTATCTAATAAAAATATCTTACTGACTGAGAAATAACTATCAAACTTAGTTAAAAATGCTCTTCTTTTAGAAGTTGCAATTGCTGATGTGAGTGAATCATTGGAATATAAGTCTCTAATTTCCGTATTATTTAAGATTAGTGATTTTTTTTGTAGTTCAGAATTAAATACGGATAATGTAGTCGTTTTGTCTAACCAGTTATTCTTTACTACTACAAAACCGTCCCCAGTAAGATTATAGATTTTACCAGGGTTAGTTTGCTTTTTCTCTAATAATATAGGGTAGTTATCTTCCGAATTAGCAATTATTATGCTTGGAAGTAAAATACAAAATAGATATAAAAATCTAACCAAAGACAATTGTTTTCTCAATTAAAAGTAATCGTAAAAGAATATAATTCTAAAATTACAAAATTGTTTTACTATTCTTCTAATTTATTGATCTCGTTTTCTATATTCTCTATCTTGGATTGAGTTTCTTCTATTTCTTTTTGAATTTTATCTTTAATAGAAACATCTTCAATTTTTTCTACTTTCTCAACTTTCGATTCTAGTTTTTCTTCAAGTTGTTCTTTCTTATGCTTTTTTCTACTTTTTATAAATTCATTTCTTTTTTCATCAAATCTACCAAATCCAACTCTAATTCTTTTAAATAGCTCATTTCGTTGAGTTCTGGTTAATTTAACTATCTTAACTTCATCTTGGACTGCTATTAACCCTTCTCTTATATCATTCAAATCATTTGTAAAATCAATATAAGCGCAAGCCTCATTAACTGATACTTCTAATCTTGCATAATTATTATTGCATTCCTCTAAAAATTCGCCCCTATTAGAATCTTGTTTTTCATTAAGTCGATTGAATACCTCTCTAACTGCACCGTATAACTCATCGCGTTGACTACGTGTAAGTACTTTTTCTTTTATAGCCTTCTGAGTTTCAATTAGTCTTTTACGTGCAGATTCATAATCATCAGTTGAGTCAGCAAATGATACAGCTTCTGTGACAATCGGTTTTATTTCGTTATAGCTTTCTACTGATTTTTCTTTAAGCTCTTCCCTTTCTAAGTCTTGCTTTTGATTTACATTCTCAAAAGCGATGCGTATTAGTCCAAACAATTCGTCCAAATGATCTTTTTTTAGTTTCAACTTTTTAAGTTCATTCTGACATTCAATTAATTTTTCTCTAGCTTGATTATAATTGTCTGTTTGCACTGCAAACTTTATTGCTTCAGCTACTTTTGGTTTGATATTTAAATAATTTTCTGAGATTTCCATCTCATATTTTTCTCTTTCTAGATCTTGCTTTTCATTTAATGATTCGAATGCTTTTTGTACTAGACTAAAGAAATCATCTTTTCTATCTCTATGAAGTTCAAAATCTTTTAGTTCATTTTGAATATCAATTAGCTTTTTTCTAATTTCAGTAAAATTCTCAGGATTCTCAGCTTCTTTTAAGACTTCATGTACTTTTGGTTCGATTATTTTTAGATTCTCATCCAATTTTGCATTAATTTCATTCTTAATTTTATCAGACGTTTCCTTTAAAATTTCAAATTTTGACTGGATAATATCTACATACTCATCACGTTCTGTTTTAGAAATTAAGAATAATGAAAGTAGTTTTTCTTTAAGTTCCGCCATACTCTTTCTTTCATGCTTAATCTCATCCATAGTATTTAAATCAGATTTTAATGCTTCAACTTCTTTTTTCAAAGATTCGAATAACTGATTTTGCTCTTTTAGAGCTTCCTCATTTACTTGCAACTCAATCTTTTCAATAGGTGCTTCTTCTATCTCTGAAGTTACTGCCGTATCATTCACATCTGGAGTTTCATTTACTTTTTCTTCGTTAAGGTTTTCAGGCACTTCAGAACTTGGTTGAGTTTGCTCTGGATTTATATTTTCATTGATTGCGTCTGTCATTTCATTCACCGACTTTAAGGTTATATATTTTTATTGTCAGAAGTTACTTCTTCTGTATTATTGTCTTTATTATCTGTTACTTTATCATCAATTATAGTATCAACTTTATTACTTTTGATATTCATTGATTTTATAGCATTTAATTTACTTAAATTAATTGGAGGCAATTCTTCACCTTTCATTAACATTTCTATTTCAACTGCATCTAGTATTTCTCTTTCTAATAATAATTTGGAAGTACTATGCAATAAGTCAATATTCTCTGCTAATATTTCTTCTGCTTTAGCATTTGCATTGAATAAAATGTTTTTTACTTCAGCATCTATTTTTTCTTGCGTGCTTTCTGAGAATTCCCTTTGATGTGCTATTTCTCTACCTAAGAATAATTCATCTTCACTTGTAGCATAGTTTACCGGACCAATAATATCAGACATACCCCAATCACAAACCATCTTTCTGGCTAGATCAGTGGCTCTTTTTATATCATTTGAAGCACCAGATGTAGTATTACCGAAAACTAATTTTTCTGCTGCTCTACCACCCATTAACATTATTAATTTGGCTTCTATATATTCTTTAGAATAGGAGTGCAAATCTTCTTCAGGCAAAGAAGCGGTAACACCTAGTGCTCTCCCTCTAGGAATTATTGTCACTTTATGTACAGGGTCACTCTTAGGAACTAATTTACCTATTAGTACGTGGCCCATCTCATGATAAGCTGTCATTTCTTTTTCTTTATCTGATATTACAAGACTTCTTCTTTCTATACCCATTAGAATTTTATCTTTGGCATTTTCAAAGTCATACATCGTAACTTTGTCACTATTTCTTCTTGCTGCAAATAATGCAGCTTCATTGATGACATTTGCAATATCTGCTCCAGACAAACCAGGAGTTCCACGAGCTAAAATCTTCAAATCCACGTCATCAGAAAGTGGAATTTTTCTTGTATGCACTGCAAATATGCCTTCTCTACCAACTACATCGGGTCTATCTACTACTACTTGTCTATCAAATCTTCCTGGTCTTAATAAAGCTGGATCTAATACATCAGGTCTATTAGTGGCTGCAATTATTATAATACCACTATTTTGCTCAAAACCATCCATCTCCACTAATAATTGATTAAGAGTTTGCTCTCTCTCATCATGTCCTCCACCTAATCCAGCACCTCTTTGTCTACCTACTGCATCAATCTCATCAATAAATACTAAACAAGGGCTACTTTTCTTAGCTTGTTCAAATAAGTCTCTAACTCTACTAGCCCCGACACCTACAAACATCTCAACAAAGTCGGCACCAGACATTGAAAAGAAAGGTACACCAGCTTCTCCGGCTACCGCTCTAGCTAATAAAGTCTTACCAGTTCCTGGTGAACCAAGGAGAAGAACACCTTTAGGGATTTTACCACCTAGCTTTTTAAATTTAGAAGGCTCTTTTAGAAATTCAATAACTTCTTCTAATTCATATTTTGCTTCATCAACACCTGCTACATCTTTGAATGTAACTTTCTCTAAACTTTCGTCTAATAGCTTAATCCTTGCTTTTCCAAAGTTGAAGAGTCCTCTTTGGCCTCCCCCTCCACCTTGCATTCTTCGGAATAAAAATATCATCAAAACGAATAGTAATACTAATGGCAAAAGTGTAATTATAGTACTCCAAAAGAAGTCATCACCTTGTTCATATTTTAACTCTATCCCTTTTGATTCCCATAGCATTTCTGTTTCAGTATCCAATACTCCTAACTTTGTAACAAAAGTTGAAACTTTCTTTTTCTTGTTATCAACTTTTATAGTAACTGGATTTGAAAGCTTTCCATAAAACTCGAAATCATTCATTTGAGTTTTAATAATTGTAGCTTCGGTAATCAAACCTTTATCTAAAAATTCTTTGTATTGAGAGTATGATACTCTTGCATCACTCTTGTTACCATCTTGAAAAAATAATAAGAGAGAAATCACTCCTAACGAAATAAAGAGCCAAAACATCATGTTTTTGCCCATTTTTCCTTGCTGTTCATCTTGATTGTGGTTAGGTGTTTTCTTGTTATTTTTCTTGTCTGTTCCGTTCATTTAATCTGCCTTAATTTTCGTATTTTTATTGTTTGTAATATGACGCAAAACTCAAATTTAAATTTTTTATTTATTATTTAATAGGGTTTTTAAGTATTTCTGCTTTAAGTATTTGTTTAGATTCTTTTGTAACTGCGTATTTGCTGCTCATTCTAATACCAAGTACCCAAACAATATCTATTTTGTCTGTTAATATTAGCAATGATTCTTTATCTATATTACTAAGTTTTTTATTATTTAATAAATCCGATACTTTTACAGTGCCATCAAATCCAAATGGTGTTAGTTTATCGCCTTTTATCCAACTTCTAACTACTAAGTTATTGGGCATAAATTCAGTATCGAAATACTCAACATTATTATCCTTTACAAATACTACATCCTTTTTATCTACCTTAGTAAATTTTATTTTATAGCCTCCAATCTCTACAAGGCCTTCAGGTTTTATGGTCTTATTAATAATAACTTTTTCGACTTTATTGTCTTTTTGTATTATTATCTTTCCTCTTTCTTTCAGAGCATATAGAGAATCTGAAATTTCTATTTTAGTATTAACATTCTTACTAGTTAATTCAGCTATACGTTCCGTTAATTCATAGGGAGCATGGTGAAAGGCAAAGTATCTAGAGAGAGTTTTTCTGACCATTTCATTTTGAATTATTTCGGCATAAGAGTCTAAAAACTGTGAATTTATCTCAACTTGTCCTTGATTAGCTGTTATAAATATCTTCTTGAAATTTGCTTCTGTATAATCACTAACGAATTGATTAGCGCTCTTTATAATAGATGAAGTTCTTTCGATTGTGTTCACAAAATTTGGATTATAATTACTCTCAATTTCAGGAATTAATAAATTCCTGATTTTATTACGAGTATAAATTAACTCATCATTTGTTTTGTCTTCTACCCATTTAAGTTCTCTTAGCTTAGCATATTCGATTAATTCGCCTTTAGTAATATTGATCAAAGGGCGGATAACAAAGGAGTTTTTAGTTAATTTTCTACGAGTAGGAATAGAAGTTAACCCATGAAGTCCACTACCTCTGAATAAGTTAAGTAGAAAAGTTTCTGCTAGATCATTTTTCGTATGGGCCGTTGCTAAGTATTCGAATTTATACTTGTTACATATTTTTTCGAAGAATTGATATCTTTTAGCTCTTGCTGCTTCTTCGATTGATAAAGACTTATCATTGGCAAATTTTTCTATATCTGCTGATGCTTTATACAGTTGTAACCCATTGTGTTTACATACTTTCTCAACAAACCTTTGATCTCTATCGGAGTCTTTTTCTCTCAATTTATGATTAAAATGAGCCACCGCAAGTTCGAAATTCAACTCATCTTTTAAGTTGATAAAAATATCTAATAAAGAAATTGAATCTACACCACCACTAACTGCAAGTAATATTTTGGATTTCTTCTCTACATAGAGTTCAGTTTCTAATGTTCTCTTTATTTTACTAAAAAAGTCAAAATACTTTTTCGACTTTCTCTCTAGACTCGTTAGTTGATCTGGATAATAGAATTTTGTGAATTTTTTAGTTTTTGTCTTCAAATTTTAAATCTTTTATTGATAAATTTTGTTGTATTTACTTAATAATTGTACCATAGCAGCAAAATCTCTATGGTACTCTGAAACAAGGTAAAGCTCTTTATTTGTCCGTGGATGTATAAATCGCATCGAATACGCATGCATTGATAACCTATCAAGTATAGGTCTTTCTTCTGTATTTTTCTTTAGATTGAATCGCTTTTTGAAATCTGAAATTTTGAATGATTCATTACCACCGTAATCTAAATCAACATATAGCGGAAATCCTAATGTAGAAAGATGAACTCTTATTTGATGTGAACGGCCTGTTACAAGATTACATTCAAGCATAGTAGCTCTATCATATCGGTCAAGTACTTTTACTTTAGTTAAAGATTGCTTTCCTCGAGCTGAAGGTATAGAAATTCCTTTTTTTCCTTGACTAGGCATAATTGGTATATCAATATCTATCTCATTTTTAGGAAATACTCCCTTAACTAAAACATGATAAATTTTCTCAATTTCTTGTTTCTCAAACATTTCATTGAATGCTTTATGAGTGACAGCATCTTTAGCATAAATCATTATGCCACTTGTGCCTTTATCTAATCTATGGACTACAAATATTTCTCCGTATTTAAGACCTAACAAATGTTTTAGATTAATAATGTTAGGATTGTACCTATCTGGTACGGCTAGTATTCCTGCTTGTTTATTGACAGCTACAATGTAATCATCTTCATAGATAATTTCATAAGGTTGATTATTATTTTTCATTATTTAGCAGCAGATTTGTAAGTATTACTCATTAACATTGCAATAGTCATTGGTCCAACACCACCGGGTACAGGTGTTATTGCTGAAGCTTTTCCTATAACACCATAAAAATCTACATCCCCAACAATTTCGTACCCTTTTTCATTATCTGCATCAATTCTATTAATACCAACATCTATAATTGTACAACCTTCTTTGATATGTTCTTCTTTTATGAAATTAGCACTACCAATAGCAACTATAAGAATGTCAGCTTGCTTAGTATACTGAAATACATCTTCGGCTGCGGAATGGCATATTGTCACTATAGAGTTAGCTCCTTCTCGCTTTTGGTAAAGTAAGTTCGCAACTGGTTTACCCACTATATTACTTCTACCTAAAACTACTACGTGTTTACCTTTAGTCTCGATATCACTTCTTTTTAATAGCTCAACTATCCCAGCTGGAGTACAAGGAACCATACCATCTAATCCGACTACTAATCGTCCTAGATTAATAGGGTGAAACCCATCAACATCTTTATCAGGGTCTAATCTGGTAAGTACTTTATTCTCGTCTATATGCTTAGGTAAAGGAAGCTGAATAAGAATACCATGTATTTCATCATCATTATTCCATTGATCAATTAGATTTAGCACTTCTTCTTCAGTAATATCCGAATTACGTCTTTCCATCACAAAATGAAAATCCATATTCTCAGAATTTCGTTCTTTGCTTCTAACATACGATTCGGATGCAGGGTCGTTACCAACTAATAGAATTGCTAAACCAGGTTTAATACCTTTATCTTTGTAAAGCTTTGCTGTATTTTCTCTTACTTCTTGTTTTATCTTTTCGGCTATTTGTTTGCCATCTATTATTTTTGTCATCATAATCTAAAAACTGTATTGCAGTCCACCATTGAAAATATCGAATTTACTCACGTTATAACTAGCAAATATTGCTACCGGTCCAAAATC
>JBFHKR010000029.1:0-23506 GCA_041595255.1 Chlorobiota bacterium | reverse complement strand
GTACAAGGAGGTTGGAATCCAGTTGTTTTACATCCGTAGATAGTAACAGCGATTAGAACTATTAATAATTTTTTCATTGTTTGGAGTCTTCTATTATTGCTATACATTTGAGTTCAATTGCGATAGGAGTAGGTAAACTATGGATACCTAGTGTCGTTCTCGCTGGCTGATTATCTTTGAAATACTCAGCATAAATCTTATTATATTTTGGAAAGTCATCTTTCATATTAGTAAGAAACACAGTAACATCGATTAAGTTACACCAATCACTACCACAAGCCTCTAAAATCATCTTCACATTATTAAAAACAGAGTGGCATTGTGTTTCTATATCATAACTTTCTATATTGCCAGATTCATCCAATGTCACACCTGGGATTTCCTTTTTGCCTCTCTCTCTAGGCCCTACACCCGATAAGAATAGGAGGTTGCCGACTTGTCTAGCGTGAGGATATAGTCCTACTGGCTCTGGTGCTTTATCTGAATTTAATCTAATATCATTACTCATATTTTCACTACAAAAGTATTATTGTCAAATTTTAATTTTTGTAATATAATAAAGTGATGGATTATAACTAAATGAAAGTGTCCAAATTCATTCAATATAGTGTAAATAAATAGAAACTAGTCTATCAAGAATTTTAAAAAAAAAGGTAAATACTTTGACAAAATCTAAATTTAGTAACAAATAACTTTTAAATAATTTTTGTTCAAAAAGTATAATAATCGTAAATTAACTATCATAATAACTATGGATAAAATATATTTTCGGAGGACAAATCTTGAAGTCTATTATAACTTTCGTATTATTGATACTTGCGTATCAAAATCTTTTTACTGATTATAAGCAAGCTATTTCATATTTGAATCAAAATGATATAGATTCTGCTATTATAAATTTTGAAGAAGCTGTTTCTAATGAAGATAATGCAGAAAAAGCAACTTTATATCTTGCTATACTCAAGGAATATCAGCAGCCAGATCCGGAATTAGTCTTTTCGTTATTAAAGTCTAATGTACAATCATACGAATATATCACTACTGCTCTATGGGGTAGTTTTTTCTCTAAAGCTATGAGTACTAAGCATAGTAATTTCTTCGAATCTCTAGATGATGAATTAGAATCAATAGAATATAGTCAGCTTCGCAATAATATATACGAAGCACTTGGTGTTTATTACTTAACAGTAGCAGACTATCCCAAAAGTAAAGAGTATTTGAATAAACTGAATAATTACCACAACTGGCAAATAGCAGGTGTCTTCGAGAATACTTCAGGTTCAGGGTTTGATAAAGATTACGACCCTATTTCTAAACCTGAAATAGAAAATGTATTTAGAAATAAATATAACGCAAAAGTTAAGTGGTTCGAATCAAGTTTGTTTGGAAAAGGGGAGTGGTTAAGATTTAATTACATATTTGAAAACGATAATTCGATTATGTATGCTCAAACATTCATAGAGTCCAAAAATGATACAACTGTACAAGGTCGATTAGGTGTTTCTGGATCTGTAAAAGTATGGACAAATGATCAGCTAGTTTTCAAAGAGAAAGAAGAACCTAATAATGGACAAGATTCATACTTGTTTGAAGTAAATCTAAAAAAGGGTTGGAATCGAATATTAGTGCAGATAGGTTCTAGTGAAATCACACAAGCGAATTTTATTTTCAGACTTACTGACCCTGTTGGTAAGGATATTGAAAATTTGGCAGTGAGTTCTACTTATAAAGAATACCCTAGACTAAAGGGTGAGAATATAAAAACATTCAAAGATAAACATGAGAAGTATATTGAGGGTCTTATAGAAAAAGAACCTAATGAGATAGTGTATAGATTAATATTATTCAAAGAATATAAATATACGAATAATTTCAAAAAAGCTAACGAGTTGAGAAAGGTTATCAATGAAATGATGCCTAATACCTTATTAAGCAATTTAGTTGATATGGAATATTTTGCTATTACAGGTAATCCCACTTTATTCAATAATACTATTGAAAAAATAAAGTCGTATTCTGATAAATATCCAGCTCCTCTTTTCAATCTCTGGAATCAAGAATTGCAAAATAAAAATATTCCTGCATTAGAAGCTTTGCTAGAGAAAATGAAAAAACATCCGAAATACTTTGATGAGAATGCAATAAATCAAAGGGAGATTAACTTAGAGGCTCTTAAAAATAATTATCAGAGCATGGTAAAAAAGTGTATTGATGGAAATAAAAAATTCCCAGATGAAGTTTACTATATTAATATTTTAATGAATTATTATTTTAGTGGGACAAAGGAATATAACAAAGCTATAGACCTAGTAGAAGATTATCTAGAAAACAATCACAATTACAAATTTACAACTTATCTTTCTACTTTGTATATACAAACAGGCGATAAAGAAAAGGGTATTAATATTATGAAGGATTACATAAAAAACTTCCCTTATTCTACTGGTGCTTATGATATATTGAGTAATATTTATTTTAACTCTGAGGAGTATGAAATTGCTCTAGAATATATTAAAAAAGGATTGGAAGTATCGCCTTATTACTCTCAATTTCATTCATCTGCAGCAAAAATATACCAACAGATGAAAAAAGTAGATTTAGCTAAAAAGAGTTTTAAATCTTCAATAGAATACAACCCACTAGACTATAAAAGTAGAATTATGTTGTCAAATATGGAAGGAGAGATTAATATATTCAATGAGTTAGAAAAACCGGACCTTGATTCTATCTATAAGAATTCAAATTCAGATAGTGAATATGATGTATCATTTCTTCTCGATGAGGTTCAGTCAGTGGCTTATGCGAATGGTGGATTCGAACAGAAATTCTTTCTATTGCTCAAGGCCAATAATTCTAAGGGTATAGATATGTTAAAAGAATTTGAGGTGCCAGTCTATAGCAATCAAACTTATCAAATAGAAGAAGCTTTTCTATTGAAAAAGAATAATTCGAGAGTAAAAGCTGAGGAAAATGAAACTCTTCTTGTTTTTCCTAACATAGAAGTGGGTGATGCTATAAAAATAGTTTACAAATTATGGACTTACAATGGCTTTGCTATGACTAATCATTTTTGGGACGATTATCAAATGAGTAGCTATTTCCCTATACAGAAATCAAAATATACACTAGCTGTGGAAGGTGACAAAAAGTTTAGCTATAAAGTCACAAATAATGATACTTTAAAACCAAGTATATCTAAAATAGGTGACTATAATATATATGAGTGGGAGCTAGAAAATCTTGCTAGTATAAATAATGAATCGTATATGCCTAGTCCTAAAGATGTTGCTACGTGCGTATATGTATCGAGCATACCTTCTTGGTCTTATGTAGTAGATTGGTACAAAGATATGACTAAAAATAAAATAGAATCACATGATTATTTTAAGACTATACTAAGCAATCTTATTAGCGAAGATGATTCGGACTACGATAAGGCATTTAAAATATACCAATATGTAGTGAAAGAAATCCGTTATTCTTCTATAGCCTTCAGACAATCAGGATATATACCACAAAAATCCAATATTTTATTGGATGAAAAACTAGGAGACTGTAAAGATATTTCTACGCTTTTCGTGAATCTTTGCAAAGAAGCTGGGTTAGATGCTAACTTGGTTCTTGTGAATACTAGAGATAATGGGCTACAAAGTTTACCTTTACCCTCTATCAATTTTGATCATTGTATAGCACAGCTCAATTTAAATGATAATGAATACTATATAGAGACGACGAACGAATTTCTACCATTTGCAAATGTACCTTTCTGGTCAAAAAATCAATTACTATTGCCAATCAAAGATGGTTCGAACAAACTGATTAATATGAAGAACAACATTGGTTCTAAAAATGGCGTCGAAAGAATTACAGAGTTATCGTTTGATAATGAGAAAGTTCTAACAAAGAAGAGATCAAGAAAATATGGTGATAAAGCTTCTATCATGAGAGATATATATTTATATCTGACAGAAAAAGAAAGAAACGAACAAATGGAAAAGGCTGTAATAGATGATGACCCTAGAATAAATATTAACGAGTTTTATTTTATATCTGGCCTAGATGATTTGTCTGATAGTGTATGTTATTTTTATGAATACGAACAACCACAGAGTTTTATAGAAGTAGGCGATATGTTAGTATTCGAAATAGATTGGACTGATAAATTCAAAAGTGCAGACTTTGTAGCTGGATCAGAGAGAAAAACACCTATAGAATTGCAAAGCTATTTTAGTAGTGAGGAGGAGTTAGAAACGATAAGTGTGAATTTGCCAAAGGGAACAAAGTTATCGGAGATGCCTGCAAATATTAATATTTCAAATTCTATTTTCGAATACTCTCTTGTATTTAAAATGGAGAAAGATAGACTTGTATGCAAAAGAATATTCAACCTTCTTACAGATACAGTAAAAGTAGAAGATTTTCAATTGTTCAAAGAAGATATCAGGAAGTTAGCAAAATCAGATAAAACTAACTTGATATTTAAAAAGGGCTGAATTGGCTTGCGATAAACAAATCCCCTTGCAGTAAAAACTACAAGGGGTTCTTTTGCACTTTCTTCGAGCAATTGAAGTTTCAATAAAATCAGAGCGAGATGCTCCACCCATAAAAAAAAGCTCCATCGCAATGCGAGGAGCTTTCTTGTATAACTTGTGGGCCCAGAGGGACTTGAACCCCCGGCCAACGGATTATGAGTCTTGATTAAGTGTCATGTAATATTTAACTACTTAACAACTTAATTTGTTTTATGATTAGCCAATTGTACCTTGACCGTATTTGACATAGTCTTATTCAACATTCTGTGAATTCTTTACGTAATGCAATTCTGATATTGTATAACTATCCGCTTTCCCATCTCTAGTTGATCTTGTACTAAGTTTATTTGATATAGTATTTTCATCTTCAATGAAGTAGATAAAAGCCATCTTATCTTCAGTTAAAACACTATCAAAATGTGATGCAGTACTATCAAAATTAAGATAGAGTGAGTCTCCTTCAATTAAATATTTACCAAATCCGAAGAAACCACAATTAGTATATTTGAAATCAGAATTATCAAGTAATGTTAATGTGTCTCCTATTTCAAAATTAGTTTTATTCAAATAAAGATAATAATAAGATTTAAAAATGTTTTGTTCTCTCCAGGCATAAACTCCTTTTTTCAAATCATGCGAAGCTATCTCCTTGTTTGAACAGCTTAAAATTATTAAAGTCAATGTTAAAACTTTAATTATTTTTAATATATGTAATAGTTTTATTTTCATATGTATTTGTAAGACTAATAGTATTATTAATTATATTGGTTGCTCTAGAATCCGTTGTAAGAAGTTTTGTAGCATTACAGATATCAAGAATAATTGGTTTACTAACCGAAGTAATTAGTATACTATCAGCATAACTGGGATTATTATAATTTTTAAAAATATCCAAGAAGTTTGTATTACTTAAATCTTTAACATCTAAAGCTATGCTTAGAGTAAAATTTTGAGCTACCACTGATGACAAATAATAAAAATCTTCAATCATGTACTCATATTTAGTATTATTAAGTAACACATACCTTTCAATCTTATGCATATCTGGAGTTACAAGTGAATCAAAAGGGGTACTATTATCATTTAATAATGCAGCAGAAGTAGATTGCAAACAAGTTCCTATATCTGGACTACATCTTGTTTTTACAGTAGTCTGAGTCTCAGTGAATCCACACGTACCAGCTTGGTGATAATCAGGGCAATCTATAAAGTTATTACTGCATAATCTCTTTTTCTTTTCATCAGGAGCATCTGGATTACTTTCTATTGCGATAGAATAATTCTTATCTATCTCAGTTTGAAATTCAGAAGGATATTGTTCATCATCGGCAGGTAAAGCTGTTTGATCTAACAACAAATATGCTTGATTTGTTCCCAAATTTTCTATGTAATCAAATCTATAAAGATCTTCAAAAGCTAAAACGTAATGAGATATTCTTGAATAGTCCTGATTTAAGAGCAAGGTACCACTATTATCAATCCAGACTTTTACACTGTCTTCATTACCTGAATCAAAGAAATAGAGAACGGCTTCAAGATTATTAAAATTAGTTGTATCAATTAAATCAGAATATAGAAGTGCTAGTCCATGCGGCGTATCTGAATTATTATATGACAAGCCAAGAGAGTCCATGAAGCGATGTATTTTCGTACTAATGTTATTTACTGAGTCTTGAGATTCTAAATCAACAAATATATTATCATTAACTGTTAATCCAAATCTCACATTATGAATTGAACTTACACCGCCATTTTCATCAGCTATATGTGTGTTTTCTTTACAACCATATATTATTAATATAGAAGCAATTAAGCTAAAAGTTAGAATGTAGAATTTTTGAATACTGCCGTTCATAAGAACCTCCTTAATTATTATTATTGAATTTCAAAAATTGAAGGTAGTATTTTTAAAATTAGGATACAAAAAAAATAATAAGATATGTCGTGTATATTGCAATAAATACGCTATTAAAACTAAATAGCTTTCTCAAAAACAATTAGGCCATCTCGGCTATCTCGGTCAATTTGGTCAATTAGGTCAACATTTTTGACATCCGTTTCTACAACTCGTAAAATTGAAAAAACAATTAATACGAGTATATGTACACTTCAACTATCAAACCAGTAAAACGAGACATACAATACTTATCTGAAAGTCAGTATGATCGAGATTTATATACTAATGCAAAGTATATAAAAGATAGTATTGATTATAATGATAATCCTCTTTCTAGTTGGTTTGGAAACTCAAGTGTAGAACTAAAGCAAATCGAAAATATACTACGTTCTTACGTACAACTCGTAATATCCAATCAAATTAAAGAATACATTCCTAATGGCTATCCAGGTGAATCAATCGAAAAGATTGGTGCTGGTGCAGCTCAAGATTCAAATATTACTCTTCGAGCGATAAAAATCTTGTATTGGGGAGTTAAACAAAATCGAATTACAACAACTGCAATACTTTATCCTAAAGTAAAACAATCAGATCCCAATTATAATATACCAGAAGAGCCGGGATTCATAGAAAGAATGGCTAAAAATGTAGCTGAAACAACTGAAGGAATAGTCAATAAAGTAGGTTCTCTTGCAACTGGAACATTAGATACTGCTGGTGCAATTATAGACACTACTAAAGAAACTACAGAAGGGTTAGGTGTATTAGGTAAATATGGAGTTCCAGTAATAATAGCTGGTGCTGCAAGTGCAGTTGTCTATTTCATGTATAACATAGCAAGAACAAGCTCAGCAGATAAAGTAATTAAAGTAGTCGATAAGATGCCATCTAAACAGGCCCTTGGAGATAAGCCAAAAAGAAGATCTAGGAGAAAAAGACAATGAGCAACTCAAGATATTTAGATGAAAACAGTATTCCATCTGCTCTAAGTGATAATTCTTTAGAAGCAACATTTGATAGTACTGCTCCTAATAGACCTTCACCACTTTCTGATGTATTCAAAGATATTGGTGATTTTTTTACGAATACAGGTAAGTCAGCAGAGAATGCTAATAAAATCACTGAGAAGGTAGAAAAAGGGCTAGATAAAGCTACTCCTTATCTCTTAGCTGTAGGAATTGTTTTTGGTGCTATGGCGATCAGTCAAACTGTAAAGAATGTTCAAGAAATCAAGAAGAATGCTAAATGAACGGCGATATATCTAAAAAGGAATTCTGGAATAATCTCATTATTGCGATTTTCTCGACAGCGATTTTAGGACTTGGCACATCACACATTTATGTATTGAACAAGTTAGCAACTTTCGAAGTCCAGATTAATAATAATCAAAAGTCAGTTGATTCAATTTTAGAAAAACTAGATAAAATTCTAGAAAAAACAGAAAAGACGAATGGAGAAATAATTTCTCTAAAAGGTGAATTAAAAAACAAAAACGAATGAACATACCCAAACCACATAGTAAAATAGTAATCAATAAAAGACTAACTCATGATGGTTTAATCAGTGATGTTGTAAAAGAATTGATAAGAATAGATCTAAGAGATAGAAAACATCCCTTAGTTCAAAACACAGCAAAAAGATTAAAGGGTAAAAGTGAGCTTGAAACTGTAAAATCTGTATTTGATTATGTAGTTAAGCTAGTTCCATATAAGAAAGATCCTGACGATCGAGAACATATAACGGCTCCAATTCACTTGATAGCAGGAAATGTAGTAGGAGAAGATTGTGAGAGTATGGTTTTACTTCTTTCTACTCTTCTGAATGTATTAGGTATAGAAACGAAATACACTGTAATAGCATGGAGAAAGCACCAATACACTCATGTTGTTTTAAAAGCTAAGGTAAATAGTAAATGGTTGTTACTAGACCCTACACAAGGTGCTAATGGTTTTGGAAAAGCTATTCCAGAAGAAAAAGTAATAAGATCAAGAGATTATGGAGTCCCTAAAATGGAAATGAAAGTTCAAACATTAGAAGATAGACCAGATAGTAGATATATATCTGAAGAATCTTTCCTAAATGATTGTGGATGTAGTTCGCATCTTAATGATTGTGGTGGTAAATGTGGTTGCGGTGGTAAATGTGGCGGTAAAAATAAGAATACTCCACAAAATCAGAACATTATCAATATAGGTAATGAGATATCGGAAATACTTGGAATAAACGGTGGTGGTAAAAACACTGAAAGAGTCATTGAAAGAGATGTTTCTAAACCTTACCCGGTAGTTCAAGAGAAAATAGTCAAAGAACTAATACCAGATGCATTAACTAGAGAAAAAGTTGAGCAACTGACAAGAGACAAGAATGTACCAGCTAGAGTACTTCAGACAGCTAAACAGGATTATATTTACACAGATTGGTATTATTAGATAAATGGCTAATCAAACATATAACGGAATATTAGAGTTACTAATTAACAGACCTCAAGAGGTTAGGGACGGTTGGCGACCAACTGAAAAGTCTCCTACTGAATTTGGGGAACAATTAGTTTGTACTGCCTTATATTGGTTATCTAAAAACGTAGTCGAAACATCTAAAAATGCTGGCCAATACATAGACCTATTCAAACAAAACTACTACGGTAAAGATGCAGCAAGTCAAAAGCAATCTGCTTATTGTGCAGTATTTGCCTGGTTTTTGATGGATGAAGCAGCTAGAAATATGGGTTGCTCTCATAAATTCCCAGGGCATACCGAAACCTACGGTAATGCTGAAAAAACAATGCTAAAAGGTAAAGATCTATATGCAAACGATTTGAATAACCCAACTGTTGGCTCTATAATATATAGATATTCAACTGACCCATCAAGTTCTGGTCATTTTGGATTAGTTGTTAATGTAGACAGAAAAAATCAAACATTCGATACTGTTGAAGGCAATGTTTATATAAATAACGAAAAAACAAAAGAAGGCGTAGCCGCTTGGCGTTATAGATTTAGCGACATTAAACAATCAAACGGTATTGTATTTCTTCATGTGGAACAAGAAGCTGCTTGTAAAAATGCAAAAGCGAAATCTTATAACGGTTTTGAATGCCGTCCTGTAATCCAGCAAAAGCAAGATAATCAACCAATTGCAGAAGTATTACCGAAATGTATTAGAAAAGTCGGTAATAACTACATATACTTTAACCAAAGTAATCAAGCAATCGGTACAGCTACAAAATTCAATGACAAATGGTACACTAACGTGGCTGGTAAAGGCTGGGTAGAGATTACTAATTGTGATTATGAATATAAAAGTCCAGTAGTAGAAAATAAAAAAGAAACTCCAACAGTAGAAAAAAACTACTCACCTGAAAAGGATACATCAACTCCAGTAGTAGAAAAAGTAAAAAAATGTAGATATAATATCGTAACTGTACCACCTAAAAGTAAGTTACAACACTACAGCGTATTGCAAGATATAAAAGTCCTTTCAGATATTACAAACGCTAATATTGGGAATTCAGCAAACCGTAATGGTTCAGCCCTATGGTATAATAATCGTCCTGACCTTAATCCTGGTGGGAATACTGGTTTTGGTATGTTCAAAGATAGTATAGGTAATACTATTGTTGTGCTTGACTTTAACCAACCACAATCAGTAGATATTGCAAAAAATGGATTTTTAGGATATAGAATTAATCCTGATAACTTAGAAGATAACCCAGACAACGCTACTCGAAACTATATGACTATTAAAGTAGATAATAGAAAATTTAGAGGTAATGGATGGGTAGAGCGATTAACTCAAGATTTGTATGATAAAAAAATAAGAGCTACTGCCTATAGAGAGTTTGAACAAGGTGGAACTATTCTACCATCTGTATATATGCCAAAAGACAGCAATCTTAATAATGTCGCTAATATGTATAGTCTTCAAGAAAAAACACTATTTGGCTATCTAAAAGAAATAGAGAATAGAGGTAAAGTAGAACCAACTCCAATAGTATTGATTATTGAGGCAAGAGAGGGTTTCCCATCATGGCAAGATAAACTAGGAATGGTACTAGGTGCAGCAAATGCCGTGACTGGAATAGTTGGGATAAAATTACCACCTGAAATAATGAAAGGTTCTAAAGCCTTAGTTTCTGTTTTTAATGGAAGTGCAACTGGAGTTGATATTAAAACAACATTCTCGTCGATGTTGTCAATGGCAGAAGCATTTGCACCAGAAACAGTCAAAGGTGTAACAAAATATGTAGAAGATGCTGGAACATCTATAGGAAAATATATAGAAACAGCTGGTAAAACTATTAAGCGTTACGCATTAGATAATACTAGAAGTATTCACGCTACTATGTTAAAGGAAGCTGAATCTGTTCTAGGTTTAGACTATAAGGAAATCGAGAAAATATATAGTAGATATTCTACTAAGATTCCAACATTAGAAGTCCCAGACTTAACAAAAATTGTTAAAGGTGTGGGTTTGGGCGATGTAAACAAGACAGTCCAAAACATATCTAATATGTTAATGGTGGATAAAGTAAAGAGAGTTATTGAAACGGGTTCTTTAGCTACTGAAATACGAGACACAGCAAGCCCATTATCTGAGATACCTATACTACAAGATCTTATGATTGCTGGAGGCTCTAATGCTCCATTAAGTTATTTCCCAGGAATAGAAGCTTTTACTTCGTCTCTAATTAATAGCGACCAAGTTAAGAGTTATACAAACAGCAACCCTGATATACTAGCGGCTTTAATCGGGCAAAATTTTGGACATATGCCATCAGATAAAAATATGCTAAAGGATTTAACTATTGATGCTCTTATAGGTAAAGCTGGATTATCTTCTAGAATAAATAGCAATACACCATTTGTTTTACCTGATAGCATAGAAGACGAATATAAAGAATGCTATAAGTTTATTATAGAGCAAAATTCTGATGCTAAAGTTCTGTGGTGTCCTGAAGGTTGGGAGTGGGATCACGATTTACGTAAATGTGTGAATAAAACTGCATTTACTGGCTACAATCCTGTAAATACTAGTGGTAGTACCAACTTTGGACAAATAGACAGTAAGAAAATAGAAGTGGATATACCTGTTAAGTCTGGTAATACTGGCAGTACAAATAATAACAAACAAGATAGTTATATCCCCAATGATTGGAATTACTTTGGTGATGTACCAACTAACTTTGTAAAAACAGAACTGCCTAAAGATGGAATAAAACTTCCAATACCTGTTAAAGTTCCTCCTTGTGTAGTTGTAGAAGGCAATGAGTATTTCTTCTATCCAAATAGGGCTAAACAAACTCCAAAAATAGTATATGAAACAAACCCTAAGACTGAAGTATCTGTTCCTAGTGGAATAGAAACTAATCAATTGATTAGAACAAATTTTGTTCCAACAGATTTTGTTTCTTTACCAGGTGGAATGTTATCATTACCACCAAATAGCGGATTCCATCCAGACCCATTACCCTTACCAATTGGACTAAATGACGATGTGATGCCTGATAAAATCAGAGTATATGTATCGAATATAGGTACAGATAAAGAAGCTTGGTTTGTAAGGATTGACGGAGTACTTTATGACTTTAATCCTTGGACATGTCAGATTATAGGATATGACCCTAACAAAAAAGTTGAAATAAAAATTCCTGATAAAATAGTAGTTCCAGAAGATTCGAAAGAAGCTGAGAAAATAAATCAAAAGTACAATGAGCAAATAAAAGAACTAGAAGCAAAACTAGCTATTGAAAGTGAAGCTAGAAAAAGACAAGAAAACCAACCTGATGAAAGAGTAATAACTATGCAGCAGGAATTGGAAAAACTAAAATTACAAAATCAGCAAAAAGAATCATTCTTATTGGCAGAGCTTAAAAAAGTAAGTGAAGCTAAAAAAGAAACATCGCCTGAGTTAATAAATCAACTTAGAAGATCAGAAGATAGAATTGCCGAATTGACAAGAATAGTCAACGAACAAAATAAACCAGTAGAAAATCCAAATCAAGAAATTCTAAAGGAAATATCTCTACTAAAAAGCCAGTTAGAAACTGAGAAGAAAAGAGAAACCGAAATTCAGACTGCTACTCCACAAGTGCAAAAAGCTGTTTCCGAATGTACGGACTGCGACATTGCAAAGCTCCCTAGTAGAGTTGTTAATATCACTGAATATGGAAGTCACCACAAACGATGTAATCAATGTAATAATGAATGCTCGGATTGTGACTGCGGAGAATGTTATTAATAATCAATTTATATAGGAGCCAAGACAATGGTTACAGATCAAAGTATACTTGGAGAATTAGATCAACAAAAATACGCTGTAGACACAGGTCTAAACGATGGTATTTTTGGAGACATCTGGGACGGTATCAAGGAAGTCGGTACAGATGTCTGGGATGGAGTTAAAGGTAATACCAAAGAATCAGCTACAAAAGCAGTTTCGCAAAAAGTAGATGAAGTATTTGGTAATGAACAGGTCTCTTATGACCAACAAAACAGCCAAACTTATGGTCCAACATTACCACAAGAGCAACCACCCAAAGAAAAGGAGTCTTTTGTAAAAAAAGTACATCCTGCTATAGTGGGTGCTGGTGCAACGGCAGTTGCTAAATACGGAATAAAACTCGGATGGGTTACTTCCTTAGCAATTGGTGGAGCGGCTGGAGCAGCAAAACATTTTCTTATTGATAAAAAGGGAGCTAACTAATGGCTAAGAAGAAATTGCTAGATTTTACCAGAGTGGGAAAATCAGCAAATAAGACCAACTTAAAAATAGTTGGAAAGATGATAGGTGGAGCATTGATAGGTGAAGCATTACCATCAGTATTCCAGAGGATAAGTGGTAAACAGGCAAGTGGACCAGTAGGCAATGTTCTATCTGGTGTAATAACAACTGTTATTTTCCTTGCAGCAAACCAAAAAGAAATGGCAGCAGGAGTAGTTGCAACTAAGACAGTCAAGGCAATTGTTACTTATGGAAATCCTGTTGCAGCAAAGTTTGCATCTGTGCCATTAGCACTACCTTCTACTAAGCAAGGCTACACAGTGAACGCGGATCCAAACGCAATACCACAAATACCTGCTAACGTTGGTGTTGGTGATGACGTACCTCCTGGTGCAAAAGTAGAAGAACTTACTTTACCAAATGGTCAAAGAATTAAAACTTTTACTAGAGATGAAAATCCAACAGTAAATTATGATACTGGTGGTAGAGGTGATGCAGGAACACTTTCTGAATTCATTTCAGAAGCAAGTTTGAATGAAAGTTTAGCGGATAGATTCGGAACTGAAGCAACTGAGATGCTTGGTGACGGTGTATTCGATGAAACTATGGGAATGTAAACAATAATTTTTAATAATAATTTATAGGAGGTTCAAAGTGAACCCAGCATTAGCAAACGTTGGCAAGCCAAACGCTAGCCAAAATCTAGAAAAGCTGTTCAGAGTTGTACGAGATACAGACCTGATAGAATTAGGTGGTACTTTAGTAGATAAAGTACTTTTTACTAACGAGCATAAAGATGAGAAGTACAAAACTCCAGGTTTCCCTTCTCAATCTCAAGCATTTAAAATTATTGGTGTTAGAATAACTCCATTGATTCTATTTGCTCTAGGTGCATCAGATGTTGATGGACCAGCTCAAGCACAAAGAATGGCTGCATTCTTAGAGTTGTCAAAATTCTCTTTGAGATTAGAAGGTAATGACGTATTCGATGAGTACCTAACTAACTTCACTAATTTCGACATGAAGCCTGCTCTACCTGCTGCAGGTGATACAGCTTACACTACAACTAGAGACAAGTTTAATAATTTCTTCAAGTTACCAGTACCAGTGATTATAGCACCTGGTGCATCTTTCAGATTTGACTTCAAACCAGTTGAATTCACTACTGAAGGAACTGGAACTCAAGACATGTTATTACCAAACTCTGGTTTAACAAACTCTAAAGGTTATGCAATCTTCTTTGATTTGATAACTACAAATGTGAAAGAAAGAGGGTAATCCTCATTCTTAGTTTAATATTAAGCCTATGCGGTGAGTACTGGTCCTATTCCATGCTACTCACCGCAGAAAGCTAAACAAGAAATATAAAGGAAAATACCATGCAACTAACTAAAAAAGCAATAGCACTAATAGATCTAAGCCGCTTCTATGCTTATAATGAGGTTTTAACCTTAACAGCAAGAGATGGTGAAGATATGAAGTCATTCTCACTAAATGACAATGATTTTTTTCTGATTATGCCTTATGTCACCCTCTTGGATTCAAAAGGTAAACCGCTAGAATCGGGTGCTAATAGACATAATGAAATGAGAATTGAGTTCTCAAATGAGAATGGGTGGAATTTCTTTGAAAGTCCGATTACGGTACAGGCCTTTAATAGACTTTACAAGAACGAAAGATACGCCGGAGCTTATTTAACAGATAGTGCAAGGTATCGAGTAAAGCTAAATGGAACAGGTCATCCGACAAAGGATATAAATAAATTCCCAGTACGATCAGAATTTCATCTGATTGGTTACAGTCTTGGTTCAAATGAGCCAAAATATTCTATAAACAATGTCATGAATAGAGTACGCTCTGACAGACCTTGGACACTTGATAAAAAATTCACTTTAACATCAAATTCAGACAAACAAGAAGAAAAAATCACTATTGGTTTGGAAGAGTTTTGGGTTAATGAGGCCAACGTTACTCTTACTGATTCAGAAGGTAGAGACATCACATTAAGCGATTCAATTACGGATGCTTTCACTGTAAAAATGAAAGGTTCTGATGAGTGGGTGATGTTTGACAATATGAGTCTAAGAGCATTTAATCAACTTTGGCAATCAAAGCAATGGAAAGGTATTGTTTTAAAAGAAAGAACTGATTATTGGTTCACAATTAAAGCAAATAGTTTCCCAGCAGATGTAAATACTCTAAAATTTGACGCAAAAACTGCCAACTTCACCACTGGAGACACTTTAACAGGTGGAACTAGTGGAGCGTCTGGTATAATAGCTGGAATCATAGAAGATGGAGCAGTTGGAACATTTATTTTGACAGACATCAGCGGAACATTCCAAGACAACGAAACTGTTACTGGAGCTGTATCAGGGTCGGCAACATCGGACGGTACTGTTACCGCTGGTGCATGTCTTTACAACATACATGCTCAGTTGTCATTACAGGGTTACAAACTAGAAAGTAATAAGGTGTAGGTATGAGTTGCAATAATTGCGAAATGAGAAAATTATATCCGGATACGATCACAGCTATTTTCATGTCTTCAACTGGTGAGAGTATAACAGACTCACATGCAGGTATTAGATCTGAAATTGAAAAACTCGGTGAAGCTACTACAGAACCTGTTATTAGAAGTCTAAGACCAGTAACGGATATGAATGTTCTGAAATCATCAGAAAAGTTGTTTTTCAATAAAGTGACTTTTTACGGATATGATCCATTAATGCTTACTCCAGGTAGTCCACAAGATTCTAATGTAGTAAGTGACATATACGCAAGTAAGGAAACTAATAAAATCTATGCTCAAAGTCAGTTCCAAAATGGATTGATTCCAATCAATTGGCTAGACAATTATTGTAATCCTACATTTCGAATTGATGGACGAAACTTTCTCCCTGGACTAAATACAAGTGAGTCAGGAGCTAAAGTAATAAATTCAGCTATTGGTATTGAACTTCCACAATGTTTCTCGATTGAGAAAGAATTAGGGAGTAATAGTATAGCTACTTTAGAAATACAATCTGCATTAGCTCAGTTCAATAGTTCTGAAAATAAATTTCAAAACTACATTGTAAAAGCAGTCGCAGAATTTTGGGTGGGACGTGGCTACACTGGATAAAAATACAGTTCTTAAAAAAGCACTACGAGCTTCTGTGATTATTGGGAATAAACTTGGAGTTCCCTCTGAAGAATTAGCTCAGTATTTAACAGCTATAGCTTATGTCGAGAGTACTTTTAAAGATGATGCAACGAATAAGTCCTCTACAGCTAGAGGACTTCCACAAGTTTTAATAAATACTCAACGCTGGATTGAGGTTAAGTTAAATGTCGCTCACCCAGTAGCGATGTATAAGGCTAGTAAGTATCCGAAAACACCTACAACACCTTACAAAGAAGATGATGCAATGTTTAACCCAGACTATGCCCTTTTAATTGGTGCATATTATCTAGGTTATAATTATATAAGATATAATGATTGGTACAAGGCAATAACAGCATATCATTTAGGAAGTTACAACAGCAAGAGTTCAGATGGAACTCTATACAAGAACAAGGTATTAAACGCTTTTGAGAAGTTAGATTTAGGAACTCCAATAAAACGTTCAGTATCTAAAAAAGTACCAATCAGAATAATCGAAGCAAACGGACAAAAACTATATTATAGAAATTATTATTAAGCAGGACTCAAGATGCCAAAATTTAAACTAGAAGAGCAGTACCATTTTGGAAAATTGCAAGAAGGCGGTAATAAAATATTTGTAAGGACTCCAAAACCTCAAATATTCACAGGTAGAGATTTAAAGAAAAGACAAATCACTACTTTCGCAGAATACTACGACAAGAACCCTAGTAATTTCAAAGAAGGGGATAACATCAGTATATGTACAAAAAACGAACATGGGTCACTTACTGAGCTAATGACAAAGACTATTTTAGCTCCAGTTGACAAAGTATATACAGAATCATTGAATGATAATGGAATTACACCATTACATCAACAAAGAAGCCATGACGAGAACAAAGATCTAGTAAACACTTTCAAAAATCAGATCGAGTATTTCAAAACAGAAAATACTAGACTACAGGAACACAATACTCAATTGACTACTAAAACCATAGACCAAGGACGTGAGTTAGCAGAATTGGATGTGAAATTATCAAGAACTGAAGAGAAATTAAAAGAAAAAACAGATGAATATGAAAAACTCTGGAAAGAATTTGGTGATCTGATAAAAGAAGCTCGAAACCCAGCACCTCCTTCATTAGGTGATAGAATTGGTCAAGCTATGGCAGATCCTGAGATTATGGCAATGGCTAAGGATGGGATTGTAGCAGGTGTAGGATGGTTAAAAAGTCTGAGACAAAATGGAAGCACACAGTTGAATGATGCTCCACCTCCACATCAAGAAGCGAAAAGAGAAATTTCAGAAGATGAGTCGGAGGTTTTCGATGAAAAAGATTAAAATAGCTGAAGATACTCCAAAGGAGTTGATAGAACTATTCAAGAAAATAGATCTAAGTAAAATACCAGAATCTGAACATGATTCAATTATTGAGTCATTAAAGAAAGCTGCAAAGCCATTTATTCCACTTAGACCAGTAGGAATGAAAGTAAAACCAATTGAAATAGATTTACCCGGATGTCCACAAAGGCTCGCAACTGTAGTGAGTCAATTTGATTTTGTTTCACTTGGTTCTTTCAAGAAGAAAGCTGGACTTAGATTTATGAAATCATATTTGAAAAAACATAATTTATTAAAGGTGTAGAAATGGATAGAATTTTTGAAAACATAGCAGATTATATTATGATCCACTGGAAAGTATTTGTTTTTACAGCTCTTTCTTTTTTGTTCTTAGATAATACAAAAGAGTTATTTCAAACTATACTAGTAATAGTTGGGTTAGAGTTGATAGCACTACAGATATATGAGTATATAATTCGATTTGTGGTATCAAATAAATTCTTGTTAGATAAATTCAATGGTGAGGACTCAAAATTCTCGATCATGGAAACGGCAGGATTTACTCAGTTTCAAGCGGCTGCATTGATTTCGGCACACATACTAGTAAGTGTGGCCACATATAGTGTTTATATAGTTTCATTTGCACCTCAAATAGCGAACCCATAATGAAGAGACAGATTTACTACATATTTTTCCTATTGATTAGTATTGCGAATACGCAGGCAATGGCACCTACAAAGTACTTATTGCCTGCAAATTTGCAAGTCTTACATTGTAGTAGATCTATTATGCTTTCAGAAGTTGGAACAAAAGAGAAAACTGGTAAAAATGATGGTCCTCAGATTAATAAATATTTAGAATCTGTTGGTATAAGAACTAATGCTCCATATTGTGCAGCATTTGTTTTTTACTGCTTCGATGTTGTAACTCTAGACAAAAATATGATACCAATTACTAAAACAGCTGTAGCAAATCAAATATTCTCAGAAGCTAAAAAATTAGGAATTCCTACTTTTTATTCAGCAAGTATAGATGATTTAATAGTATGGAAATATTCTAATAGTTGGAGTGGACACATAGAAAGAATATTCGAAGTACATAAAGCTGGTTGGGTACTTACAGTTGGAGCTAATACTTCAAATGGGAAAAGAGGTTCTCAACGAGAAGGGAATGGAGTATATATTAGACGCAGAAATATCCTTCACTCATTAGGCAGGATGTATATTAGAGGATTAATTGGATTTAAAATAGAGAGAGAAAAATGAGCTGCAATTTGCAATTTCCATATGAACCTTCATTTAACTCAATTTCACTTGGTGGAGGTGGTAATATAATTGATGGCACTGTTGTCAATAATACCGCACGCTGGAACGGTACAAACTGGGTAGAGGATAGCTTTTTACAGAATGACGGCACAAAGGTCGGAGTTGGTGCATTATCAACTTTTGGACTATTTAACTCTGAAGGTGCTCACCCTAACTTTACTGGTAGATTTTGGAATACTGATGCTGTCGGTGGTGCTGGGATTTTTAGAAGTCAAGGGACTAACGACACTTTAAGGGTACAACAAGACGGCACAGGACAAGGTTTAAATATAAATATGGCTGGTGCAACTGGTACTGATGAAAGTATCTATATACTAAGTAACAAGCAAAGTGGTGATCACTTTAAAGTGAATCAAAACAACGGCTCTGGTTATGAAGATATGTTTAGAATTATGTTCACTGGTGAAATCTTATCAACAGCTTATAAATCAACATCTCCACACGCTGCAAGTTACCATTCGTTATATGTAGATTCTGCAACTGGTGAAATTTATGCGCAAGCAACCGCAACTGGTAGTATTACTGGAGCATCTAACGTAGGGGCTGGTAATGGTTGGTGGAAGGACGAAAGTTTGGGTTCATTGAGGTTTAAATCTTTAACTACTGACTCATCTATTACAGTTGTAAACAATGCTGATGATTTGAATTTGTCAATTACGAATGCCTTACCCACTGGAGCTAGTGAGCAGACACTAAGGCATGACGGGACTAATTGGATTGCAAACACCCTAATTAGGAATAATGGCACTAATGTAAGGTTAAATGGTACATTAAACTCAAGTAGAGTTCTCACGGTTACGGATTCTGGGAGTAGCTGTATTGTACCTGTTAAAATTACTGGCACTAAAACAACTGCACTTGAAGTAGAAATAACAACTGGCTCGTTGACTGGTGCAAAAGCAATCGATATTCAATCTACAAATGCTTCATTTAACGGCAATTACATAAATATTCAAAGCACTATAACAGGTGTTAAATTCAAAGTTGATAGTGAGGGAGCTGTTACATCTGATTATCTAACTTCTTCCGTAGCACATTCGGGTTCTTTCTTTGGTGTCTTTGTTGATGCAACAACTGGCAAGATGTATGCAAACACCGCTGGAAGTGGTGCCGCCGGTGGTGCTCTTCCAGCTGGTACAGGGACAGGCAATCTACTTTATTGGAATGGTTCATCATGGGTTGAGAGTGCAGATGTTATAATTGACGGCTCAACATTCAGATTAAAAAATGGATATGATCTAGTAATTGATAATGCCGCCGAAATTATATTAAAAGATTTAGACAATTCAAACTTTATAACTTTGACCGCTCCCGATATCGTTAATACGGACTACGCCATTCAATTACCAGCAGACGCACCAACTAAATTAGGGCAGGTTATAAGACTTTCAAATCTTGGTAGCGGAGCAACTGAATGGGCAAACACACCTTTAAATTTAGTTACTGATGTAGATGATAATATTATTCCATCTCTTGTAGTTGGACTCGCTGAAGTTACAAAAACATATACATTAACTGGGGCTACAACTGCAAACCCCGCTTGCCGAGCTTGCGTAGTTGGTTTGGGGGCTCAATCGGGTCAATTTACAGTTAGGGCAGAGGTAACAGCCGCCGATACAATTACGGCTTATTATAGCTACAATGATAATGCTGGCGGTACAATAGACATTGGGGATAAGCAAATACATATAGAAAATACAATTTATTAATTTTTATTATGAGGTTCTAAAATGAGTTTAAAAGTAATTAGCATTCCAAGAGAATGCAATCAAGGAAATGCGATATTAGATGAGAATATCCCAGTAGTAGTAGGCACAGAGCAAACAAAAGTAGAATACGATATGGCTGGTGTAGGCTTTAATGCTGGGGATAATTCGAGCGTGTCTATTAATCATCCAAACGTAGCAGTGTTTTCAAAAATCAACTATGATAACAAGATTGAAATTACATTTATTAGTAAAAACGGGAATACTCACTCACTCTTAAACGAAACTTTGAGTATTGATATTCTTACTGATGATAACCAATAGTAGGCAAAATCATGAGAGAAATAAAATTCAATCAACCTTTCCGGGCTGTTACTAGAAAAACAGTTCGGAAAGAAACTAAAGATATAGATTCATTAATGCTTACAGCTATTACTATACTAGGTGATGGCGTTAGGGCGTATTTTGAGTCTATTCCTGACGGTGTTTTACTCTGGGATGCTATACCAGAAGAGGGAATAACAAACGCTCGTATCGATGCTAGAGTTAAAGAAGTCTTAGAGGATGTATAATATGTCTCGTTACGTACAAATGAAAAATCCACGAACTAAGATGTGGGTAAAATACGACACTTTGAAAAAGAAATTTGCCGGCTCACAACCAGCGAAATACAAGAATATACCAGTAAAGAGTAAATCGAAAAAAGCAAAATAATTTTTAATAATTTTTTTATAAGAGGTAAGTAAGATGAAAAAATTTATTAACACCAAAGTGAGTCTTTTAACTCCGACAATATTGAAATTCGATGTTGAGGATGCTGTAAAAGATAAGGTTGTAAGCGTATCAATCCAATACACTGGTAAAGGTCTGAGTTATCATGCTTTCTGTGATAAGAAAGGTGTTGTTACAGTAGTGTTGAACATGATTGGGTTTACTTATAACCCTGGTAAAATTGTCTTGACTGATGTTCCTATTTCATTCTATTGTGAAAAAGAAGAACCAAAAATTAAACCAGTTGGGAAGGATGCTTAATAATATCTATGTCTAAAAAAACATACATATCGGAAAAAGGTATTAAAATTGAAGATGCAGGGCAAATCGCTCCTTACGGGCGAATTGCCTTTCATTGGTCTAATATCCAATCTGAGCTGATCAAGTTTACTAAAGCTGATACTTTTAATCAAAAAGTACAAACAGAGCCAAAAGAATTTATAGAGTATTTTGGTTTTAAATCTGTTGAATTTGGTAATTGGATGAGTCAAGAGGATAGACTTGAATTCTTATATGCAGCGGCTCATGGATTTGAGATCATTAGAAGGGAATTAAACGTTCCTTCTAAGTATATAGGTCTAAATAAGGAACTGTCAATAGCATTCGGTGCTAGAGGTCGTACAAATGCTGTTGCACACTACGAACCACGGCAGAAAGTTATTAATATTACTAAAACGAAAGCTACTAAAGGTGGACTGTTTCATGAGTATGCACATGCTGTCGATCATATTACTTATGAGAAAATTACAGAGTCCGATACGACCCTGAATAAAGAATTTTTATTTTCTTCTGGTGGCCATTCTGTTATACAAGATATAGTCTTACCTAGATTAAAGCGTAAAGATTTAATTGGTGATATGGAAAGAATATTTGAAAAACTATTCTGGAAGAAAGGTCAGACCATGCAGAAATGGTTGATTGATTTTAACAAACACAGTAAGTCGGAATATGAGCATAGAAGAAATGAAATTTGGGCTAGAACTTCAGAAGTTTGGTGTTTGTTGGTTGCAAAGAAGAATATGACCAAGAATTCAATGCTTAATGAATTTAAATATGATAGTATAATTTACCCTCCTGTAACTCTTGTTGGTAGCATGTTTGATGATATAAAGATATATTATATTCGCAGTTTGAAATTTCTTCAAGTCGGTAATCAATCTGCAGCACCTAAAAAAGTTAGACTAGTAAGCAAAAATAATATTAATGGAAAAACTACTGAAATAAGCACTCAAACAGAAGATTTGAAAGCTACTTATGCTCTTTTCGAATTAAATAAATTAGTTCAATCTAATGATCCTCATACTTTCAAGCCAAATCCCAAATATCCGGCTAAATGCCAGACTAGAGACTACAATGAAGTAAAAGGTGAACAAGAAAAAGTAATAAAATATGCTAGTAATTTCAAGCCTTCACATCTTGTAAATAATTCTCCAGATGCAACTACTGGTACTCCTATAATCACTCCTGATGGTATAGTGTTAGGTGGTAATGGTCGTACAATGATTTTGAAAAGATTGAGTATTACAAATTGGAATAAATATCAGTCCTATTTGAAACCAAAAATTGAATCATTTGGATTAACAAAATCTGAGCTAGATTCATATAAAAAGCCTGTATTAGTTAGATTACTTGAGAATGTTCCTCTTTCTAAGTGTAGCTACTATTCAGATACACTTAATAGTAATACTATGCAGTCGTTTGATCCTGTTACCAAAGCAATCAGTATTGCCAAATCTATTGATAATTCTACGTTTGAGTATATAGCCAATATATTTGATGATACTGAAGGTGATACATTCGCTCAAGTGCTTTCAGTCGGAAGAGTACAAGATAAAATAATATCAAAACTGACAGAAAAAAAATTTATAAATACATCCAACAGAGATGTTTGGTTAGATGGTAAAAGTCTTAGTAGCAAAGGAAAAGAAACATTAGAAAATATTCTATTAGCTTATATTTTACCGGATAAAAAACTAATTGAGAAAGCAAAAATATATACTAATAAAATAGTAAAAGCATTGCCATTATTGATTAAAATAAATCAGTTCAAAAGTGATTGGAATATTATTCCTGACATTCAAAAAGT
>JBFHKR010000028.1:0-24451 GCA_041595255.1 Chlorobiota bacterium | reverse complement strand
TCCCAGCGTCACCTTCATATATTGTCCCACCATTTCCTGTTTGACCAGAAAGGGCTACACTAAGTACTGTTGGATTAGTGATATCTTCAGGTGTAAAGAAATAGCCATAAGCCGACTCCGATTCATCATTACCTATATAAGCTGATACTTCATATTTGTAATCTGAAGATCCAACTAGGTCAGTCAAATCAAAAGCAGTTGTAAATCCTAAATCAAGTTCTATATATGGAGAAACACTAGCACTATTTTCTTCGTAAGTACCACCTCCGGAACCTTCGCCATCTTGATCTACCCATAGAGTAAATATAAAGCCATCAGAAGGTGAATTTTCATCTGTCCAAGAAAGGTCAGCCGTAGTCGCAGAAACGTTAGCCGCAGCATTCAGAGTAGGAGGTTCTACAGGACCAGCCGCAGTAGTAAAACTACGCGGGTTGTTTGTACCATCAGCAATTAGATAAGCATTTTTGGGTGTACTGTTATCATTGTTAAATTCAAATACTTTAACAGTATAAGTAACACCAGCTGACAAACCAGTAACGTTTGTAAACCAAGCTCCACCATCCAAAACATCTACGATGATGTCTGAACTTCCAGTTTTTACAATATTTAAAATATTGTAAGAACCATTTGGGTCTGATAGAGCAGTATCACTATTGATAGGTGTATCAACTGTACCATCTGTTGAAAATACAACAACACGTTTGTTACCATTACCTTTCACGACAGTCAACTTCACAGAGTTGGAAGTAATATCGGAGAAGGAAATAAACCGAGATTGGCTACTCGGAGCAACAGCGGCAAAGACTTCGACAAAACTGACGATAGTTATAACCGCTAATGTGAGTATAAATCTAGTAATTCTAGACATAAGCACTCCTATTAATTAATTTGTAAATATTATTTTTCATTATTTATATAGACTTATGTGTATATTTATACACACTTTTTATCGTTTTTATATTTTTTCACTTTCAAGAATAATTGATTTTATCGGAAAAAACAAACCCCTACATTAATTATTTTTCAAAATTTATTTAAGTATTAGTACTGAATTTGGGCTGCTTTCATTGTTATTAGTACGTTTTAGAAGATTAATTAAATGAAAATTATTATTACAAAATGAAGAAAAATTAACAAAACAAAAGCTGAAAATTAACGTATATGTTTTTTTGATATCAATCACTTTACTCGCAAATAAGCCACCGTCACTCTGAGAAAAGCGAAGAGACCATTTGAAATAAGTACAAAATAATAAAATGAGATAATACTTATGCCTTCGGCGTTATCATTATAACGATTCGCATAAGTTTAGAAAGGAAACACAAGGGGGTAAAGACTACTCACCCTTTTTAGGGTACTCATAACAAATGAGTTTGGATTCGGCATTCTTTATATCAATCCAATATTCCGTTTGCATTTCAACACCAACTACCGAACAAGTCGGCATATTACCTATATTCTCATTACTTAGATAGGTAGCTAGATAGCTGTGGTCAGGGTTATGACCAAACACCATAACAGAGTTTATTTTAGATGGGATTTTAGTAAGTAGATCTAATGTGAATTTTTGACCAATTTCGTATATTTCATGGTGGTATTCTATGCATTCTATTGCATAGTCAAATACTTCTGCAAAGTACTTGGCAGTAGTTTTAGCTCTCATAGCTGGACTAGAGATAATCAGATCAGGTCTTTCACCGAGTGATTTTATTCTCTGAGCCATTATAGGAGCATCGTGGTGTCCCCTCTCGTTTAGCGGTCTCTCGAAATCAATTAGATTATTGTCCCAATCCGATTTCGCATGTCTTACTATGAATATTTTCTTCATTGCATTAACTCCTGAGCCGTTTCGTTTGAGGTCTTAGATTTATTTTTACTATTCAGAAAAAGATTAGATTCTTGCTCTATAAGTTTTTTAACTTTTTCTGCGTTAGCTGGGTCGTTCTTTTTGTTATATGCGCTCATCAAGAGATTTTTCATAGTCTCTCTATAATGGTGGCGAGTATTTTTATCTGTAATCTGTAACCAAGCTTTCTGTTGGAAATAAGTTTTCAAAGTATTGATAGTTAGGTTAGCTTGTCCTGTACTATCAGCCTTAACTGCCTTACCTATTGCCTTTCTCAACTCATTAATTACTAGAGTGTCCGTTGATATTTGGTTAGTCCCAGGTTTTGAATTAGAGTATTGCTCGACTTTTGCACTCATATGAGCAATTATTTCTTTGTCATCAAAGTCAAAATTCTTGTATTCATAAGGGAATTCTGGTCTTACACGAAGAGTTATGTCTTCTGATTGTCCAAAATCTGATTCTTTTAGCTTTTTAAGAATCGCATTGAGAGTGCTCGAAGTAAGATTAGTTTCAGTAAGTGAAAGCCCACCCATAAGAACCAAATCGCCGAATATACCACCATAGTTATTGAAGCTTTTCAGCATTGCTTGCTTCATGAATTTGCCTTGGTTATAAGTACGCTGCCAATCACCACCACCAAATACTTTACGTGAACGTAGAACTTGTAAAGTTTGTTTGGAGTTATCATAACCCAACCATTCTATTATCCCCATAGCCTGAGAGAATCCAAACTCCATAAAGTAGTGAATAGTATCTAACTCAGCAATCTGAGCAATACGGTTTAGGTATGCTCTTCTACCCTTTGCAGGTCTTAGCACAGCAATTATGTTCTGATTAGTAGTGTCGGGCATACCAGCATCAGCATAAGTATCACGAGGAATTGAGGTTATTTCTATTTCGCCTTTATCTATAAGTATAGATAATACATGATTGGCATCAGCATGTTTGAAATTGCTACCAATTCTTGAGTCAACGCCAGTAATACAAATATTAATACGTCGCCCATTGTACTGCTTTTTGTAAACAACACCAGCTTTTCTATCTACAGTAAATGGAATGTCTTTATTAAAATCTAAACTAGTTCTAATAACAGAAAATTCCTTATTACCAGCCATTCTTTTAGCTTTTTCTAACTCGTGTTGCTTCCTATTTACTATAGTATTAGCCCCTGTCCTGACAAAAGGCGAGAAAGTAGCAGTAGAGTTTTTCTTTGAAAATTCTTCTGTAGATTCGGAGAAAATATTAAATACGAAGACAAGGATTCCTGTTATTGCAAGGAAAAACAACCCAGTAATAATACTAAGGTGTTTCAAGATATTTTTAAATTTACGATTCATTTTCTCAATTATATCAAATAGATAGCCGAAAAATTATGGACTTTTTGCATCAATGTCAAGAAGAATCTTTAGAAGCTTATTATATATTTAATATTTATGGTAATAATTTATTAGTTTTGCACTTATGAAGATAGGCAATGTAGAAATAGGAAACGGAATATTCTTAGCACCGATGGAAGATGTATCAGATCTTCCATTTAGAGTAATCTGTAAGAAATTAGGTGCTGATATTGTATATTCGGAGTTCATAGCTTCTGAGGGAATTATTAGACACTCTAGGCAATCAAAAAGAAAGATGATAATAGATCCAGAAGAAAGACCAACCGCTATACAGATATTTGGAGCTGATATAGATAGTATGGTTACAAGCGCCAAGATTGTCGAAGATTCTGGTGCTGATATACTAGATATTAATTATGGTTGTTGGGTCAAAAAAGTAGTTCAGCGCGAAGCAGGAGCTGCATTTTTGAAGCAACCTGAGAGAATGGCAGAACTAACTCAAGCTGTGGTAGAATCAGTTAATATTCCAGTAACAGTCAAAACTAGATTAGGTTGGGACCACGATAGAATAATAGCCGTAGACGTAGCTCAGATGATGGAGCAAGCCGGAGCTAAGGCTTTTGCTATTCATTGCAGAACAAGAAGCATGGGAATGACGGGCAATGCCGATTGGAGTTGGGTACCTAAAATAAAGGAAAACGTTTCTATACCAGTTATACTTAACGGCGATGTACGAAGTGCAGAGGATTGTAGAATAGCATTCGAAGAATACAATGCAGACGCATTGATGATTGGTAGAGCTTGTATTGGCTACCCATTTATATTCCATAGAGCTAAAGTAATGATGGAACAAGGCTTTGATCCAGGCGAACCAGATTTACGATTGAAAATAGATACTTGCTTAGAGCATTTACGATTAACAGTAGATCACCGAGGTGACCACGGTTTATTAGTATTTAGAAAACATTATTCGGGCTATTTGAAAGGGTACTATAACGCCTCTTCGATTAGAAGAGAGTTGATGGAACTAACTACTTTTGATGCCGTTAGATCAGTATTAGAGAATTATTACGAAGAGTTAGAAAAATCAGATAAACTAGAACCTATAAGCAAGGTAAGAACAGTACAGAAACTTAGCTGTGAGAGTAGTTCTTATGTAAAACAACAGACAGCTGGAACTTAATATTTATCTAAAATCTATTACTTCTATATCTTTCGTTGGAGTAAAATTGAATTTACTTGGATCTATTTTGGGATTTTTTTCTAGTAATTTGATTGTATAATTCATAACTCCACTCGGAGTATCAACTGTAACTCTTACTAACTCTTGATTATTACCAAAATACAATGTAATGTATCTAAGCTGTTCAGCATATTCGGAGCGTTCTTTGGGCTTTAATTTCAAACTATATTTTTCTTTATTACTAGTATTTTTCAAAGATGAGTAAGTGATAGGAACTAGCTCGTCCATCAATCCGAAAAATATACTTTCTAAAGTCATTTCTTTAGAGTCTTCGTAATCACTTACTGTTGCTGATACACCAGGGCTAATGTTCCATATTGATTTTCCATCTGAGATAATCACATTATTTTTAAGCGATAGATGCATTTTACCACCTTTCATAGCATATAGCTCTGCAGATTTTTCGTTCATTTCAGACATACCAAATATGATATGAACAGTATTTAATCCACTGTATTCAGATTTTAAAGTTTTGTAAACACTCTCCTTGTCATTCTGAGCAAAGGACAAAGTAGCGGACAATAAGAATATAATTAGAACTATTTTATTCAATTTTAGCATCGACTTTACCTCTTACACCACTATATTTTGTTAATTCGGCACCAACGTACCCTATAAGTATCTTAGTTGCGACTTTGACAGGTATTTTTCTATCGTCTGCAGTCATCCATACAACTATATTTCCTTCGCTTTTAAATAGCCCTCCCTCTTGTACTAGAGGCTCTACTACGTGACACTTAAATTTTCCAGCTTCTACTTCGATAGTTTGAGTACCAAGCATTTTTATACCTAAAGTAAAAGTAGAATCTTTGTAAAAATTCTTGAGATAAGCTATAGAGTCTTTTTTCATATTTTTTAAATCCCAAGTTCTTACATAATAAAGAGCTGAAACAATATCATGAACATAATCAGGAATTTTAAACTGTCCTTCAGATGTTTTAGCTATATTTTTTTTTTGGTCAAAATCAGCACTAAAATCACGCTTATACTTGCCTTCTCGTATATGTTGTTCGAATCTCCATGGGAATATCCCTCCTACATCTAGAGCTGTCTTATACCAATCTTTTACTTCATATATCCAAGCTAAACTTTCTAAAGACTTTACATAGAAGTTAACATCATAAGTTTTTCTACCATTTATCATAAGTGGTTCTTTCTTGATATAGAAAGACCCTGTACCCGCAGTAATAAACTTATATCCTACTTTGTAGTCTAGTTTTTCACCAAAACCAAATGCTTCATTTTCGACATAACGAAAATTCTCATTACTATAATCTTGGGAGCTAGCCATTGTAAAAGAGAATAATAGGATAGAAGATAAAAATATTACAAACTTATTCATTAGTTTTTCTCAGTTGTTTCTTATCAATACGAAATATAGAGTATTTTTGTTCAAATGTAAAACACAAACTCTAACAAATATGAAAATACATACCACAAATTATACAAATACTTTTATATGTGTAGCTGAAGATTGCAAAAAAATGGAATCTGAGGTACCACCTTTGAAATTGGATAAGCCGAAATCCATTGCTAGAATGCAATTTGAGATGATAACAGAAAACCCATTCCAGTTCACTTCAGATGATATTATATTCCAAATTCATTGTGAACGAAAAGGCATATCACAAACTGACGAAGAAAGAAAATCATTCTTTTCCAAAGGGCAACCCTGCTTTAGGTCATCTCCCCTAGCGAAAACTTATGGATGGGGATTCCACTATGATGAGCAATCGAGAGTTGCACTAGTAGCTATGAACGATGAGAAATATGAAATCTTATCTAATAGTCCCGAATTAGCTGTACTAAAAGCTATGCGAAGTAGTAGAAAATAAAAAATCCCGCCTTGAGCGGGATTTTTATAAAAAGTGGTATAACAAAGAAATTGTGTGATCTCTAGTTTTGCATATCTTTTGAGATCTTTCTTTGTCTTCTTTCTGCTTTTATACGAGCCATTCTCTTCTCTACCGAAGGTTTGATGAATTGCGTTCTTTTCTTGTACTCTCTTAGTACACCGCTTCTCTCGTATTTCTTCTTGAATCTTCTTAGAGCTCTGTCTATTGATTCATTATTTTGGACATTTATACCTACCACTTGATATCACCTCTCTTTATGGTATTTAGTTTGAATAATTTTCTATTAGTCTTTTTTCTTCTGATTTTTCGAACTGAACAACTATAGCGTGACCGCCAGTAGATGTTACCTCTTTAGCACGAACGATTCCTACATCATCAAATATCTTATGGTAAAGTATTTCTCCGATGTCATAAGCTTCTCTAGGAGAATATTTACGAGCATCATCTTTAGAAATATGGATAACTGCCTTTGACTTATCTCTTTCTGCTTCGATAGTGTCTAAGTTAACAAGCTGAGAGTGTCTACTACGAGTACATCTAGCCCATTGGTGTCTGCCATTTTCCGTTTCGATAGGCTCGCCTATCAGCTCATGCTTAGTTTCTTTCATCAAGAAGGGAGAGTAAAGTGTTAAGTACTTTGCTCTTCTTGTTCTTCTTTTTGCAACTTTTTTAGCCATTTATATCACATCTATGTTTTATAGGGATTACAAAAATATACATTTTTTCTCAAATAATCAAAATCAATTATCTTAAGGTTGATTTTTTATTAAAAATGTTGTGTCTCTTATTACATTCATAGAGCCAAAAACTCCAATTCCGTTACCTTTTACTGAACTTAATCTTTCGTCATATTCACTTTGAGAAATACGTTGTAGTACCCACTTCAAGTAATTAAAATCTAAATTATATATAGATACTTCATGCAAACCATACCATTTGAAATAGTTCCAAACAACGGGTGATTTTTTACTTGGTATTATCGTCCATAGAGCTAATTCTCTATATCGCCAATCGCTGTCAGGATTAGCATTTGCCCTGTATAGTCTTCTGTTCTTTTCACTATTTGGTACTGAATCCAGATAAATCCCATATTCAAGGGTATCTAGAGCCTTTACTGAAATCCCCCAAAATCCACTACTAATATTTCCTTCTTTTATAGGAGTTGGATTTCCTTCCCAGATTATTGTATCTTTAGAGGGCTTATTAAGTGTATCTACAGGATATTGGATATTATTTGGTAAATCTCTGACCCATACGAGTGTATCAGGGGTTTCAGTAGTACCAGTGATAGTACTTCCATCGCTTAATCTAACTAGGATATTATATGTTGTATTTCCTTTGACCACATATACTTCGTTACTGTAATAACCTCTTGTCCCATTAGGATCAATTCTTAATTTGAATTCTTTCCCATCACCACTTATAATAACTTCAGCATCTCTGATAAGAGATTTTTCATAATTGAAAGTCTCATTTATTGGTTGAGATCTCATCAGAATAATATTATCTATAGGTTGCCCAACTATTAGAGCGGCTTCTAGATAATTCTCTGGGATATAGTCGGTAGGAACAGGGTCTTCGCAACTACTAAGTAAAAATATTGTTAATATAATAATAATTATTTTTTTCATTTTCGTACTAAAATTTTATTTCAAAAGAGAAAGTTGGAATTATAGGTAATAATCGAAAATCTTCGACTGTAGTTGTTTCTTCATTTACATTATAGAATCTGAACCAAATATCTCGTCGATTATATACATTGTAGATATCAAGTAATAATTTGGCTTCGTAACCAAAAGCATTAAATTTATAGCTTCCATTTAGATTAAGTTGATGTGAAGGCGGTAACCTAAGACCATATCTTTGTGAAGGAACAGTTTTTCCTCTACCATTGGTTTCACCGTCAAGTTGCAGCTGGAATCTAGATGTTTGACCCGTATATGATTGACCAGTTTGAAAAGTAAAGTTTGCACCTACATCCCAATTATCATCAATTTTGTATTGAATCACACCTTTGAAATCATGTCTTCTATCAAATTTTGGTCTAAAGTAAGTCCCAGAATTTAAGCTATCAAATTGAGCATTCACAAATCCTAAAGCATATCCAAACCATCCCGTGAAATCGCCTATTTTCTTCTGAATAAATAGTTCTGCTCCAAATGCCTCACCTTTACCTTCGAAAAGAACATCTGAGCCATTGTCTATTTGTAAAACTATTCTACGAATTTCGTTTATATTTTCTAGAGATTTGTAATATAAATCTATATTAACATCATAACCATCCCATGGTTCTGTTTCTAATGCTAAAATGTAATGAACTGATCTTCCTATATTTAGTGAACTATCTGTACCAAGCCAAGTATCAAAAAATGAAAAATCTTGTAAAGTAGCTAACTTCAAATTCTGATGATAGATACCCCATGAAGCTTTGATAGCAACATCTGGTTGTATATTATACTTGAATGCTATACGGGGCTCGATAGCTGACTGATCGGCAAATTCGAAATAATTTGCTCTTAGACCGAATTGTGCTGATAATAAAGAATTAATTTGCCATTTCGCTTGAGCAAAAGCGGCATAGTTTCTATCAGTGAAATTAAGATTAGTTCGACCAGCTCCTGAACCTTCTGCTGTTGAGTCAGTTGACCCTGTAAAATTAGCTAAATAGTCGAATTCGTAAAAATTGACCTCATAACCATATTTAGTTGTGAAATCATCATTATGGAACCAATCTAAAGTATGTTTAATAGTATAATCTGTAATTATATTTTCTTGAAGAATTTCGTAACCAGAATTATCAGCATCGAACCCATTGATATATTGACTAGTACTAAGGTTTAAAGTACTAAATAGCTGCGGACTAAAAATATGAGTCCATCTGGCTGAACCTAATCTATTTGAAATACCTAAGTTAAAATTTATATTACCAGCTCCATAGTCTAGATTATCCTTGCTATAGAATCCTGAAATTGCAACTTTATCATTATCACCGAAATCTTGTGTTATTTTAGCATTTACATCATAAAAATTAAAATCAGGAATTGGGTTCAATGGATCATCTGTCAAAAAAGATTTAATCACTTCAAAATAAGTACGGCGTCCACCTAAAAACCATGAACCATTACCTATTGGGCCTTCAAGTGCTAATTTTGATGATATAGCACCTACAGAAAATAAACCCTCTACTTCTTCCCTATTCCCATCTTTTTGAGTAAGAGTAAGAACAGATGAAAGTCTACCGCCGTATTCGGCATTGAATCCACCTTTTATAAGTTCTACATCTTTGATAGCGTCAGTATTAAAAGCAGAGATAAATCCAAATAAATGAGTTGGATTATATACCATAGAACCATCTAGTAAGACAAGGTTTTGGTCAGGTGAACCTCCTCTAATATATAGACCAGACGAGATTTGTGAAGACGTGAGTACACCTGGTAAGAGTTGTAAAGATCTAAATATATCAGATTCACCACCTATTCTTATTTCCTTTATCTGCTGCATAGGTATGTTAACTTTACTAATTGAGATTTGGGCTTTATCATCATCTCTATCTGCATAGACAGATATCTCTTCAGAAGTCATAGAACCTGTATTCAAAAGTGCGTCTAACCTAATATCTTGATTTGCTTTTAGAGTAATAGACTTACGCGTTTCTTCGTAACCTATATAAGAATAGATTATCTCATATTTACCGGGTTTTAGATTGCTAATTACAAAATAACCATCTTTATTAGTTTGGGCTCCTTTGGTCGTACCACCAACTCTGATAGTAGCGCCAATGAGTGTTTCTTTATTGGTACTATCTTTTACATAGCCGCTAATAGAAGCATTTTGGGATAACAGTTTTGTATTACACAATACGAACGAAATTAATAAAACTAAATATCTATATTTCATTAGGTTTTTGGGGAATTGTAATTTCTCATTTGCTTAAAAACGATAAAATTGACTCAATGTTTTATATAACTAATAATTAATAATCAATTGTAATTGTTAAATTAGTATTCTAAAGAAAATAAAATTGAGATTAATTATGAATAGAAATATGAAGCCAGAAAGTCTGATGATGTCTTATGGCTATAAACCAGAGTTATCAGAAGGCTCGTTAAAATGCCCTATTTTTCAAACTTCAACATTCGTTTTCAAAAATGCAGAAGAAGGAAAAGCATTTTTTGAAGTTGCTTACGGACTACGAGAAAAAGGTCAAGATGAAGAATTAGGCTTGATATATAGTCGAATTAACAACCCAGATTTGGAAATACTTGAAAATAGGCTTTGTTTATGGGATAAAGCTGAAGAGTGCGCTGTATTCGAAAGTGGAATGTCAGCTATCACAACTGTTTTTATGGAATTTCTAAATCCTGGTGATGTATTAGTTTATAGTAGTCCATTGTACGGAGGCACGGATCACTTTATTCATCATTTCTTGCCAAAATATGGGATAGAAACACTAGGTTTCAAACCGAATGCAACCAAAGAAGAAATTATGTCAAAAATCGAGGCCAAAGGCTTTTCTGATAAAGTTGCAATGTTTTTTGTCGAGACACCTGCTAATCCTACTAATGCTATAGTTGATTTGCAAATGATAAATGAACTCAAAAACCATTACAAAACAACAAATAAAAATGTATTGACTGTCGTTGACAATACATATATGGGACCATTATGGCAACATCCTTTACGATTTGGAGCGGATTTAGTTGTTTATTCTGCAACCAAATATATAGGAGGACATAGTGATGTAATAGCAGGAGCAGTTCTAGGTTACAAAGAACCTATGAAAAGAGTTAAAACATTGAGAACTTTTCTTGGTAATATGGCAGGTCCTTGGACAGGTTGGTTATTAATGAGAAGTTTGGAAACATTAAAAGTAAGAATGGAACAACAACAACAGAACGCAATTGAAGTTGCAAAGTTTTTGAATGTACATCCGAAAGTTACAAAAGTCCATTATTTGGGTATGATTGACGAAGATAGTCCAAGTTACGAACTATACAAAAGACAACATGATGGCCCTGGGGCAATGGTTGCATTTGATATAGCTGGAGGTGAAAAAGAAGCTTTCAAATTTTTAAATTCACTAGAATTAATGACTCTAGCAGTAAGTCTAGGTGGTACTGAAAGTTTAGCTGAACACCCAAGTACTATGACACATGCGGGTGTAGAACCAGAATATTTAAAAAGTATAGGTGTTACTTCTAGTTTGGTTCGATTATCAATAGGAGTCGAGAATATTGATGATTTAATTTGGGATGTAAGCCAAGCACTTGAAAAGGTATAGTTACAAATAGGTAAGTAAATGAAATTAAAGATTTTGTTATTGTTTATATTTGCATCTTATTCATTAATGTCTCAGCCAGATGATATAATTGAAGCTGTAAAGAAAGATTATAGTGAATATAAAAGTAAAACAATAATTGATTCTACTGATAAAAGATTGATAGTACTTTTGGAGAATCTCTTTTTAGAATCTCTACAAAGTAATGAAAACACTTTCAGTGAGAGTACATTAGCTAGTTTACGGAATTTCAATGAGGACTCAAACTTACCTAACTGGCATCTATTCTACCTTTATATGTTTTATCAGTCTTTTGTCGCGGAAGCCACTCAAAATCCTAATTTGGCAAATCCTGAACTACAGTTGTGGTTAATAGAGACTTTAACTGAAGAAGTAGAGAATATATTTGGAATTGTGCCTGTGATTGTGGCTATATATAAAGGTGAAGCATTACTAGCAACTGGCCAAAAAAGCAAAGCCATTAATCACTTTGATAAATTTATAAAAATATATCCTGACGCAATCCCTATAAAAGTATATCAGTTTCAGTTAGAAAGCAATTTCGATAAAAAAGAATCTTTGTATAATGATTTAAAAACCAACTATCCTGATCACTGGATGGTAAAGAGTTTGTAAACGTAAGGTGGAATTTATTCTTCTAAATTTGTATTGATTTATATTTAGTATAAATAACTTTTATTACAAATTATACTAACATAGTCCTATATTCGTAATCGAGAAAAAGTGAAACATTTAGAGATTTTTTAAATATTAAATAACACCAGAAAATGACCCCAATACAAAGGTTTTGGAATTTATTATCTCCATTTAAAAAGGAGGTCTATCAAATATATTTATACGCTATTTTGAATGGTTTAGTAAATCTTTCATTACCATTAGGTATACAAGCAATAGTAAATATAATTCAGATGGGTGCTCTAACTACTTCTTGGGCCGTATTAGTTCTATTCGTTTTGATTGGAATTATTTTTTCAGGGGTTTTTCAGTTAACTCAATTAAGAATAGTAGAGAATATACAACAAGAGATTTTTGCCAAATCATCATTTGAGTTTGCATTTAGATTTCCAAAAATAAAACTTTCACATTTACAAAATCTTCACACACCTGAACTTGCAAATAGATTTTTTGACACATTAACAATACAAAAGAACTTACCTAAAATACTTGTAGATTTTTCACTTGCTGTCTTCCAAGCATTTTTTGGGCTAGTATTATTATCAGTATACAGTCCATATTTTCTGATATTAGGTGTTTTTCTAGTAACATCTATATGGGTTTTATTTAAGACGACTAGTCCTAAAGGTATGTCAACAAGTATTCTAGAAAGTAAATTTAAATATATAGTAGCTCACTGGTTAGAAGAAGTAGCACGAACTCATAAATCTTTTAAAAAATTCTCAAGTTTTGCTCTTCATTTAAAGAAGACAGACAAAAAAACAATCGAGTATCTAGAAGCAAGAGAAAAACATTTTGGTGTTTTAGTAACACAATTTAAATTCTTCATATTATTCAAAGTACTATTAGCGGCTGGGCTTCTAATATTAGGAGGTTTATTAGTTTATAATGAACAAATGAATATTGGTCAATTCGTTGCCGCAGAGATTATAATATTACTAATATTGACTTCAACAGAAAAGCTAATAAATAGTATTGATTCTATTTATGACTTACTTACGGCACTTGATAAGATTGGATATATCACAGACTTGGAATTAGATGACAAGAAAAAAGTCGAGCTAAAAGACACCAATCTTGGTATATCTGTTGATATAAACTCTTTATCGTATCCGGGGAATGAGAATGGTGACAACTATTTTAATAATTTTTCAACTAATATAAAAAGTGGATCTAAGACAGCAGTTTTAGGTGAAAATAAAGTATTAAAATCTATTTTACTTAATATTATATCTGGATTTATAGATATAAGAACAGGAGCTGTAAAATTAGATGGTATCCCAGTTGAAAATTTGAATAAAAGCATTTTAAATAAACAAATATCAATTCATTTTTCTACAAATGAGTTATTCGAAGCAAGTCTATTAGACAATATCACTGTTGGTAGAAAAATCTCTGAAGAAAAGATTAGAGAAATTATATCTTTAATGGGGCTAGATCTATTTGTCTCAAATTTACCAAATGGTCTTGACTCAATAATAAACCCTTCGAATTATTTTCTTCCAAAAGATGTAACTCAAAAAATATTATTAGCTAGATCTCTAGTTACTAAATGTAGATTATACTTATTTGAGTACCCTTTCCTTTACATTAAAGAATATGATAAAGAAAGGATCATAGATTATATGGTAGAAGAATTCAAAGAAAGTACTTTTATAGTAATAACTGAAGATGAGTATTGGTTGAATATAGCTGACCAACAGGTTATTATCAGTAAAGGAGGTGGGAATGCTTAACATTTCGGAGAATAGTCTTTATAATCATATTACCAAAGAAGAAATAAATTCATATAGTTCTTTGAGAAAGAAAAATAAAAGTAAGCTACTATTAGTAATTTCTTTAAGTGTTCTATTGGTAAGTTTAATCGGGCTTTTTTTACCTTGGACACAAAATATAGATGCTAAAGGATATGTAACATCTATAAATCCTTCTCAACAACCTCAATCTATACAATCTATTATCTCAGGAAGACTTGAATCTTGGTATGTACAAGAAGGTGATTTCGTCAATGAAGGTGATACTATTGTATTTATTTCGGAAGTAAAAAGCGAGTATTTTGACCCTAATTTAGTGGAAAGAACTAATGAGCAAGTTAATGCAAATATTGAAAGTATTCAATCTTATGAAGAAAAAGTAAAATCTATTGAATCGCAACAAAAAGCTATGATTCAGAATAGAGATTTAATGATTGAAACTACTAAAAACAAGATAATTCAGATAAGAAGAGAAATTGTTAGTGATAGCATTGATTTAGCAGCTTATGAGTTAATGCTTGATGTCGCAAATAAACAATATGATCGAACTAAAGAACTTTATGAAAAAGGTATAAAGTCTAAAACTGACCTAGAGACAAAAAGCGTCAAACAAAGAGAAATGACTTCTAAAGTAGTTGTCCAAAAAAACAAGTTAGACAATCAAACTAACAAACTACTTAATCTTGAATTGGAGTTATCATCTATTAAAGCTGAGTACGCAGACAAAATTGCTAAGTCAGAATCTGATAAGTTCTCAGCTATATCAAGTAAGCTAGATACAAGAGCAAAAGCAGCTAAACTAAAAAACAGTTTAAGTAATTACGAAGTTAGACAAAGATATTATTATATAACAGCCCCTCAATCGGGATACATCACAAAAGCTATTAAAAAAGGTATAGGTGAGATAATAAAAGAAGGTACTGACATCGTTACAATTATGCCAAAAAGTTTCGATTTAGCTATTGAGATCTATGTTAAACCAATGGATTTACCATTAATTTTCAAAGAAGAGAAGACAAGGATTCAATTTGATGGATGGCCAGCAGTTGTTTTCAGTGGATGGCCTAATATATCAACGGGTACATATGGTGGAGTCGTAGTTGCTGTCGATAGAATAATAAGTAAGAACGGTTTATATAGAGTTTTAATTGCTCCGAATGATGATGGTAAGAAATGGCCAGATGTTTTACGTGTAGGTTCAGGGGCTAAAGCTTTTGTACTTCTAAGAGATGTACCTCTATGGTATGAACTTTGGCGTCAGTTAAATGGTTTCCCTCCAGATTTCTATAGTAAAGAAGATGCATAAACTAATTTTGCTTATCGTACTAACATTTGGAGTCATTGATTGCCCTTCGCTTTTCTCAAAGGATGACTCACTATCATTTGAAAATTACGTTCGTAAAGTTCTTAAGTATCACCCTTTGGCTAATAATGCAGAGCTAAATCTTAAGTTATCAGAAGCCCAATGGAAAAGTGCGAATGGTCAATTCGACCCATTCTTGAAAGCTGAATATGATGACAAATACTTTGATCAAAAACAGTATTTTCAAGTTTTGAGATCAAGTATAGAGCTTCCTTCATATTTAGGATTGACATTTAATGCTGGATATGATAATACTAGAGGAATATTCCTAAACCCTGAGAACAATACTCCAAATGATGGATTGGGATATATAGGAGTAGAAGCTAATCTATTACAAGGACTACTTATTGATGAAAGAAGAACAGCTGTAAATCAGGCGGAAATATTTGAAGATTTTGCTACTAATAGAAGACAGATAGAAATCAATGACCTTATAATTGATGCCTCAATAGCTTATTACCAATGGCAAGCTACCTATGAATATCAACTAATAATAGAAGAAAGTGTAGAATTAGCAAGACAATATTTCGAAAACAATTTGCAATCCTATTTATTTGGTGATAAACCTGCAGTAGATACACTTGAATCATTTCTTGCATTGCAAGACCAATTAATAATGTTGCAATCGAATAGTGTAGAATTAGTTAAAGCAAGAAATAATTTGAATAATTTCACATGGGAAAATGATAAGAATATAACTATTAGCAATGATATTAACCCAAAAAGAATAGAATTACTAAGCAGCAGTATTATCTCTGAGGATACTATTACTTATGTTGGTAATCCTTTATTAGAAGAAAAGAGAAATAAAATAAATTTATTATTAGCTGAAAATGATTTAAAATCAGACAAATTAAAACCTAAACTAAAAGTTAAATATAATGCATTAACAAGCGAACTGAATAATAATATACCTACTTTTAATATTAATAATTATAAGTGGGGTCTAAGTTTTTCAATGCCTTTACTATTTAGAAGTGAAAGAGGTGAACTTGAGATAAATGAACTTAAAATAAAAGAAACGGAACTTGATTTAATTAACTATGAAACAAGTCTAAAAAATAAGCAAAAATCGAATATCGAAACTCTTGAAATACTAAAAGATCAATTACTAATTGTAAAAGAGAATGTAAACCGGTACAAGCAATTACTAGAATTTGAGAAAGAGAAGTTTGATATTGGTGAGAGTTCAGTTTTTCTAGTAAACAAAAGGCAAGAGAAATATATATTTTCAAAATTGAAAGTAATTGACCTATCTATTAAGTATAATATTGAAGTATTATACAACCTACTATTATCTAACCAAATTGAGAATTATTTTAAATAATATTACTTTGATTTGTTTTAGTTAGGATTCCTTACTATATTTGTTCTGGTACTTTTGCCAAAATAATATATTTAATGGAGTTTGTTATGAGTAAATCAATATTCTATCATGCTGGATGTCCAGTATGTGTAAGCGCAGAGCACGATATAGTAAACCTAATTGGTTCAGACAATGTAGAATTAGTTCACTTAGGTGAAGATAAAACAAGAATTGCATCAGCAGAGCAAATTGGTGTAAAATCGGTCCCTGCCCTAGTAACACCTAATGGTAATGTGTTACACATTAATTTTGGTGCATCAATGGAAGATGTAAAAGGATAATAACGTTTGAAAAAGTGCAGGTGATTGTGTTAATTACATCTGCACTTTTTTATTTTTTCGAAGTATAATATGAATGAATCGGTTTATAATCTAGAGAATCAAAACTCTAATTTGTCAAGTAAAATAACAGTAGCTTTGGAAAGAATATCAGAAGCTTATAGAGTTTTACTTTGGGAAAAAGCTAAAGAATTCAAACTTAGTCCAATCCAAATACAAATTTTAGTATTTGTCAAATCTCATAAATCAAAATACTGCACAGTCAGTTATCTTGCTGACGAATATAATATAACAAAAGCAACTATAAGTGATTCTGTCAAATCTCTATTATCTAAAGGATTAATTGAGAAATTAACTAACGAGAATGATACAAGGAGTTATATAATCTCGTTATCAGATTCAGGAAAGAAAATTATCACTGAACTTAATAATTATTCGATGGAACTAAGCAATCCATTGAAAGATTTGAGCATAGAAAAGCAAGAAAGCCTTTGGGCAAGTCTATCTGAGATAATATCTAAACTTTATAATAGTAATATAATAAGTATGCAACGAATGTGTTTTAGTTGTAAGTACTATAAGCAAGTTCCCGAAGGTCATTACTGTGGACTTTTAGAAAAAGAATTGAAAACCATTGATATAAGGTTGGATTGTCCTGAACATGAGCAGAAATAAAAAGAGCCGCTCGAAAGCGACTCAATTTTAAAAAACAAATTTGCTATTAAACTTATTCAATAATTATCTTATTTGTACTAATTATAGTACCATTCGAATCATAAGAATTCAATAAATAAGCACCTGACGTAACAGTATTAGGAATACTTAAATTAGAATTACCACCCATTTCATTTTCTAGAACTATTTTTCCCGACTGATCTACTAAAACAATATTAGAAATATTGAATTTAGTATTAGATATATTTAACATAGAACCTGATTTTACAGGATTAGGATATACGCTTAGTAAATTTAGTACGTCTGATGCAACTGATGAAGTCAAATTAGATACCTCTGAATAAGAAATATATTCTTCTGCCATATCATAAGAGGCTACATATTGTCCATAACCTGGAGAATAAAACTCATAAGTTTCACTACTTGAAGTAGCGCCTTGAGTTAAACCGAATGCTGCCATTAATTGTGGAGGTGCTGGTTGACCGCCTAAGAAAACACTATCAACACTACTATATTCCGATTTGATTAACAATGCATCAATGGTCATTACACCACCTTCCATATCAGGAATTGTTAATTTACCTGAACCTACTACCGTCCTTGTTTGAGTTTCGTAGCTATTAAATACGCCTGGAGTTTCATTTAATCCAAATCCTTCAACGGTCAATTCATAATGTGTAGGTACAGTATAACTTTCAGTCCATGATTTATCTAATTGCAACGGAAATTTGATAAAGTTCTCTCTACCTTCAAACGGGAAATTACCACCTACCATTTTCAATTTATCATTTGGTCCACCAGTAATCTGAGTAATTGGATATTCAACTTCAGTTATCCTTCTACCTATTCTTGCATATCCTTGATCATCATTTACATAAAAGTCTTTACTATCTATATCAAAACCGTTGAAAATATATAATGATATTCGATAATTCACAGCATCAGTATAAAAATCATCGCCAGATGCATCTACATAAGTCTGATCTATATAATGAGTAGTCACCAAATTAGACAAATCCCAATTTTGTCCATCTCCTGTGGATGGAGGTTCTAAGCCTGATCTATACTCTATATTAATATAGGTTTCGTAATTTGATTCCAATGGGAAATCAGCTTTATTTATTACAACTTGAGAGAAAACTACTTGTACACTCCCTATAACTGTAAAAGCTATTATAAGTAAGACTCTTTTCATATAACATACTCCAATATTAAAAAAAAACATACATAAATTAATCATTTTTATGTACTTATGCTAACTTAAAAACAATAAATCAACAATAAAAAAGAGCCGCTTAAAAAAGCGACTCTTTGAACAATAAAAATATAATCTGATAGGATTATTTTATTATTATCGGAGTAGTAACTGTACTTCCTACACCTTCTAATTGTATCATATATGCACCAGCGATTGGGTTATTTAATATGATGTTTTGATTATTTACGTCATTAATTTCTGATTGATATACAACTTTACCAGTCATATCATATACTGATAATCTATAGTAATTAGCTACATTTTCAATCATAAATTTACCATCTGATGGATTCGGGTATACATGGACTTTACCAGTAGTGAAATCATAATCATTAACTGATTTGTAAAGTGAACTTCCATTCCAGTTGAATAAGTAGCTAGAGTTAGAACTAACATTCTGTTGTTTCTCTTTAGTTGCTCCATTATATGTTGCTCTTACTTTGACATTTACTGGTAATAGTTCTTCGCCTGCATTGTTTAATGATGAGTAAGCACCCCAACCATATCTATAGTCCCAAGCGTCAGCTGTTAATGATCCGCCATTTCCATCTTCTAAATCTGCTGTTACTAATACAGTGTTAAAGTTATAGTTAGAGTTTGAACCTACATTTTGTTGTTTCTCAACACACGCACCTTTGTAGTAAACTTTTACTTTTACATTCACTGGTAATAATTCATGTCCAGTATTAGTCAATACTGAATAAGCACCCCAGCCATATCTGTATTTCCAGTTATCAGCTGTTAAAGGATCACCATTAGAGTCTTCCAAATCTGCAGTTACATTTACTGTATTGAAATCATAGTGTGAGTTCGAACCTACATTTTGTTGTTTCTCAACACATGCACCATTATAGTAAACTTTTACTTTTACGTTCACTGGTAACAACTCTTCACCAGCATTATCCATTGTAGAGTAAGCACCCCAGACATATCTGTATTTCCAATCATCTGCTGTTAATGTACTACCTGAAGAAGATTTTAATTCTGCAGTTACATTTATAGTATTGAAATCATAGTGTGAGTTTGAACCTACATTTTGTTGCTTTTCTACTTTTGTACCTTTGTAGCCAACTCTTACTTTTACATTGACAGGTAAAAGCTCTTCACCTAAGTTATTCATTGGTGCATAACTTCCCCAACCATATCTATATTCCCAACTATCTGCTGTTAACAATCCATTTTGTGAGTCTTTTAGATCAGCTGTTACATTTATAGTAGCAAAATCAAAGTGTGAATTTGAGCCTACATTTTGTTGCTTTTCTATTTTAGTTCCTTTGTAACCAACTCTTACCTTAGTATTAACTGGTAATAGTTCGTGTCCAGAAGCATTTAGAGTGTTGTAACCACCCCAGCCGTATCTATATTCCCAACTATCTGCATTAAGTAAAGCTCCACCAGATTCTCTCAAATCAGCTGTTACATCTACAGTATTGAAGATGAAAATAGGATTAGTTGTTATATTTTGTTGTTTTTCTACGGAAGCACCTTCATAAGATACTGTTACTTTAGTATTAGTTGGATGACCATCTACGAATGTCCACATACCATTACCAGTAGCATCAGTACCTAAACCAGTGTATCCACCCCATCCAATTCTATATTTGAAATCGCCACCAGCTAATCCAGCATTCTGGCTATTCTGTAGTTGAACAAATATTAAAGATTGATCCATACTACAACCAGCAATTTCTATTGGCATTTGTACAGCAAGAGAATTACCATCATAGAATCTGAAATTATAGGTTCCAGGGAACATATAAGTATCATCACCAATTGTCATATAGCTACTATATACGTGATTGTATTTTACAGTACCTGGATAATTGAAAGTAACTCTAGTTGGATTGAATTCAAATGTAGTTACAGGACCAGTAATATTAACAGTTTGTACTTGAGAAGTACGTATAATAGAGGCTTTAAATTTGTAAGTACCAGGGAATAGCTCTATTGAAGCTATACCTGATGCGTCTGTTGTATTTGGATTCAAGTCCATATAACTACTATATACGTGATTATATTCTACAGCAGCACCTGCAACACCTATATTCAAATCACAATCTTTAACGTGTGCTTCAGCTAAAGCAGTTTGGAAATCAACTGCTTGGGTAGTACCTGAAGTTAATATTTCTAACATTTTAACTTGTGTTGATCTATCTTTAGTTGCCTTGAATTTATGATTACCTGGGAACAATTCGATAGATGCGTTTCCACTTGCATCAGTAGTTCCAACGTTCATATAGCTACTATATACGTGATTATATTCTGTTTCGATTCCTTCGAAATCTGAACCATCATGTTTCATAACGTGAGTTACAAAAGTAGAAGTTTGGAAATCAACTGAAGCTGAAGTACCTGGAGTTAGTATCTCCAGATTCTTGTATTGTACAGATCTATCCTTAGTTGCTTTGAATTTATAATCACCAGGGAAAAGCTCTATTGAAGCATTACCACTAGCATCAGTTGTACCAACATTCATATAACTACTATATACGTGGTTATAATCTGTTACTATTCCTTCGAATGGGCTACCATCAGTATGCATTACATGAGTTATAAACTCAGAAGTTTGGAATGTAATTGTATTAGGACCACTAATTATATATTGTGCTGATCTGTCTTTTGTTGCTTTGTATTTCCAAGCACCATTCGGTTGATTAGTAGTAAACAAAATACCATTAGCATCAGTAGTCCCTACGTAAGTATAACTACTATAAATATGATTTCTTTCAATTTTGATACCTGGAAGTGGAGAACCATCATGCTTAACAGTTTTGAATATATTTACATTACCGTCCATTGAACAGCCAGAAACTTCAAAGTTATTGAACTGTAGATTATCAAATTTGAAAGTATATGAACCAGGTAGGAAATGCATACCTTGAGAATAAGTACCCCAACCATTTTGGTAAAACTTGATTGTTCCACCATAAATATAATTTATCTGAGTAGTTGAGAATGTTACATCTTGATCTGTATTAGTACCTAATATGGCAATACCATTTCTTTGTTCTGTACCATTATTATAATACATTTTGAAGGTGTAATTACCTGGTAATAACTCTATAGTGCTGTTAGGTGCATTGTTGCCTGACCAACCATTTTGATAATATTTGACATTACCTCCAGACAGATCATTGTCATCACAATCCACTAATTTAGGGTTCACTGTAACTGTTGTGAATAATACTTCATCGTCTGTTCCAGATATGACTTCACCATTTATTTGCTGAGTTCCGTTATTGTAGTACATTTTGAATGTATAATTGCCGGGTAATAATTCGACTGTTGAACCTGTCGCATTGTTTCCTGACCAGCCATTCTGATAGTGCAATACTTTATCACCTACTAATACATTTCCATCACTATCTTTTAATGACAATAATGTAGAAACAGTTGTAAATAAAACTTCATCGTCTGTTCCAGATATAACTTCACCATTAATTTGCTGAGTTCCGTTATTGTAATACATTTTGAATGTGTAGTTACCTGGCAGTAATTCGACTGTTGAACCTGTTGAATGGTTTCCTGACCAGCCATTCTGATAGTGCAATACTTTATCACCTACTAATACGTTTCCATCACTATCTTTCAATGATAATAGTGTAGAAACTGTTGTGAATAAAACTTCATCAGAAGTTCCGGAAATAACTTCACCATTAATTTGCTGAGTTCCGTTATTGTAATACATTTTGAATGTGTAGTTACCTGGCAGTAATTCGACTGTTGAACCTGTCGCATTGTTTCCTGACCAGCCGTTTTGATAATGCAATACTTTATCACCTACTAATACATTTCCATCACTATCTTTCAATGATAGTAGTGTTGTAGCTGTTTGATATTCAACTGGGTTAGTTGATATAGTCTCAGATAGTTGTTGTACCCCATTATTATAATACATCTTATAAATAACATTAGTACCTTCTACATTGGCAGTAAAAGTACCATCATTATTATTAGTAGCATTATGCCAACCAGTATTATCATAGTACTTTAGTGTAGCACCTGATGTTATAGGATCACCATTCCCATTGTTAAGATTTACCGTTATTGGTGTTGTAGCGGCATAAGTAGATATAGTTCCTAAAAGCATGAAAGCAATTAGAAAATAGTGCATGAACTTCTTCATTGTTGCACTCCTCTATTTTTGAATAAAAATTATTATAACACACACATTTCGAATTTAGGGCTCAAGGAAGGAAGGCACAATAGCAAAAAAGTAGTATATTTATAAAATACTATATATTTGGTACTTTGTAGTAATATTGTTTGTTTTTTGTAGCGAAATATAACTACTAATATGGCGTTTCTTAAAACACAAAAAAGTTAATATTAAATTTTCATAATCATTTTGTAAATATAGTTACTTTATTATAGTCATAAAGTTATAATGATATTGATAAATTACATTCCGAGAAAGTTATATAATTGAAGTGATTTCAATTAATTCAGTTTAATTTTATACTTATAACTTCATTTAGGATTAATCAAATAATTTTGATAATAATTTGGAGAGTTTTTACTAGTAAAATAACAATTCTTATGCAAACTGTATTGGGGTCTTAAGTCTTACTCTTATCTTACAACTTTGGTGCCAAAAAAAAGAGCCGCTTTTAAACGGCTCTTTAAATTTAATTATTTAATCTTCTGATTTATTTTATCATAATTGGTGTTGTTACAGTACTACCTATACCTTCTAATTGTATCATATAAGATCCAGGTACTGGATTATCTAAAACAATATTATGATTGTTAACTTCATTGATGTCTGATTGATATACTACTTTCCCAGTCATATCATATACAGATAATCTGAAATAATTAGTGACATTATCAATCATGAACCTTCCATCAGATGGATTAGGGTAAACTACCACTTTTCCTGCAGTTAAATCGAAATCATTAGTTGATTTGAAAATTGAATTTCCATTCCAAATAAAGTGAAAATCAGGAGTATTTCCTACGTTCAGTATTTTAGATTTTGATGTTGCATTATATGTTACCTTTACTTCAGTATTTGCTGGTAATAGTTCTTCACCAGTATAGTCAAATGAGTGATAACTACTATAACCATATCTATATTGCCAAGTAGCAGAAGAAGAAATGTCAGTTGCATTATCTAATAAATCAGCAGTAACATTTACAGTATTAAATACAAAATTAGGAGTTGTATTTACATTTTGTATCTTATTAACTGTAATACCTTTGTACCCAACTCTTACGTCTGTATTTACTGGTAATAACTCTTCTCCAGAATTATTCAATGTTACGTAGCTACCGTAACCGTATCTATATTCCCATGAGTCAGCTACTAAATCTGATCCTAGTGAATTTTTCAAGTCTGCGGTTACATTAACCGTAGCAAAATCGAAATGTGAGTTCGTATTTACATTTTGTATCTTATTAACTGTAATACCTTTGTACCCAACTCTTACGTCTGTATTTACTGGTAATAACTCTTCTCCAGAATTATTCAATGTTACGTAGCTACCGTAACCGTA
>JBFHKR010000027.1:0-25117 GCA_041595255.1 Chlorobiota bacterium | reverse complement strand
TTGATGGGTCACAACATAGATAGAAGAGATATAATAATAGATGAGCCAATCAAATCACTAGGTGTATTTAGCGTAAAAGTTAAATTACACAAAGATGTTGTTGCTCCTCTAAAAGTTTGGGTTATCAGCGAAGATTAATCCCTTACTTTACTTAAGATGAAAACAAAGAATCCCGACCATTGGTTGGGATTTTTTTTGTGTATATCCCTCTTCACTGTATTTTATATCAAAACTTAGTAGAGATTCACTATCACGAAAAGAGAAACTACCGAAATAGCCATCCACAAAGATAGCCCAAGTATCATTGGTTTCCAGCCAGCAGATTTTATCTTTTCTATAGATAGACCTGCACCTATTAAAAATAGGGTTAATACTAGTAACGACTTTGATGCAGTAGTAATACTATTTGTCAGTATCTTCGGTATTGGTATATAAGTGTTCATTAATATAGCTATTACAAATAAGAGAATGAACCACGGAATCTTGATACTTTTTCCTTTACCTTTGAATAGGTAGAGTGAAACGATAGAAAGTGGAATAATCCATAACGCCCTTGCAAGTTTTACGGTTGTTGCTACTCGCAATGCTTCTTCACCAAAAGAATAGGCAGCACCTACTACTGAACTAGTATCATGAATAGCAATAGAACTCCATAGACCGAACTGATGTTGGTCTAGTGATAGCAAATGCCCCAAAACAGGGAATAGTACTAGTGCCACAGAGTTCAATAGGAATACAACTCCTAATGAAACAGACATATCCTTCTCAGTTGCATTTATTACGGGAGCTACTGCCGCTATTGCACTTCCACCACAGATAGCAGTACCAGAAGAAAGAAGATGGCTAGTCCTTTTTTCCATACCTAATTTTTTGCCTATTAGATATCCAAGAACAAGTGTAAAAATAATAGAAAACACCGTTAATAAAAAACCATCCTTGCCGGCAGCTAAAGCCTGAGTAATATTCATACCAAAACCCAAACCAACCACTGCAACTTTAAGTAATAAACTTACTGCTTTACTGTTTATCTCAGGAAAAGGATGCCCAAACAGATAGACAAATAGAAAGCCACCGACTAAAGCTACAGGGCTAGAAACAAATGAAGAAAGACACAGAATCACAGCAACAATGAAAATCGTTTTCTGAATATTAGGATTGATATTGTACTTGCCTATAATCACTTTTGCCAATAACGTATTTGATTTTTTTTTAACTTACAGAAAATAACTTTTCAAATTAGTTTATGAAGACTATTACCTTACTCTTATTATTAATACCTTTACTTCTGTCTGCAAAGCAGCTCGAAGTTTGTATTGACTGCGAATACAACTCATTATCAAGTGCTTCTAGTGTAGCTATTCCAGGTGATACTATATTTATTATAGGTACAGTAATTTCAGGTGACAATGTATCTGAGCTCAAAGGCAAACCTAATAATTGGATTCATATTATAGGTAAAGATAATGCTACTTTTGATGGAGGTAATACAGCATTACAACTTTCTGATTGTGAATACCTATATATATCTAATATTACATTTGAAAAGCAAAGGCTCAACGGTGTAAACATAGATGACGCTGGGACATACGACTCCCCTACTCATCATATAAAAATAACCAATTGTACTTTCCGAGACATGGAAGGAACTGGCAATAATGATTTACTTAAACTCTCAGGTTTCGAAGATTTCGAGATTATGAACTGTATATTTCTCAATGGCTCGAAAGGAGGTAGTGGAATCGATATGGTGGGCTGTCATAATGGACTAATCGTAAATAATTATTTCGAGAATATGGGCTCAAATTGTATACAAGCTAAAGGTGGTACAAGAGACATAGAAATAACTCGGAATATATTCATCAATGGTGGTAATAGAGCCGTTAATATAGGTGGAAGCACTGGCCTATCTTATTTCCGGCCACAAGACTCTAAGACAGAATCGCAAGATATATCAATCTATGCAAATATTTTTGTTGGTGGTGAATGTGCAGTCGCATTTGTTGGTACTGTCAATAGTCACGTTTACAACAATACCATAGTAGGCTCACGCAAATGGATATTTCGAATCTTACAAGAGACGGTTGACCCAGATAGATTTCTGTTATGTGGAGATAATAGTTTCTATAATAATGTGGTACAATTTGATGATTCTTTGAGTATGACCGTAAATATAGGTCCTAATACAAGACCCGAATCTTTCCTATTCTATAATAATTTATGGTACAAGGAAAACAACCAATCTTGGAATCATAATCTGCCTTCTGATGAAATAAATAGTATTGTTGGAATTAATCCAGAGTTAAGTGAAAAATATGGACACGATATATACCCTCGAAATTCCATAGTTGTGGAGGGAAAAGGAAAAGAGTTAAGTAAGCCAACATACGATTATGACTCTGTAGAGTATGCTACCCCCCCTACAATTGGTGCTTTTGAGGTAAATCCAATTTCTTCAATAAAAAGCAATAAAGAATCTGACAATATGATTTTGAGAGATGGATTATTGTATATAAACGATTTTGAATTCAATAAATACAAAATTTATAACTATTCGGGTATTTTACTCGGTGAATCTGAAACGAATAATAACTCAATAAAATTGGATCAAATCAACGAAAAATATTTAATATTACTTTTAGAGTCAGGAAGAACTAGAAAAGTATTGATATTAAGGAAGTAGGTGATAGTTACGACTAAATAATATTTTTCAATATAATATGCATATATTTATTGGTTTTAAAATAAAACAAAAATATTTCAAAAAAAGTTACTTCAATTATTGGTATTTAATAATCCATCAATTATATTTGTAAGCTCTGATATAGTCAGAGCGTGTTTTTTATAATATTGGGATGTGGCCAAGTGGTAAGGCAACGGTTTTTGGTACCGTCATACGCAGGTTCGAACCCTGCCATCCCAACCAATTTACAGTGTGTATCAATGTCAGATTTCAAAATTGCCACCGGAAGATCTAATTTACCTCTTGCTAAAAAGGTGGCTAAATCGCTAGGAGTTTCACTTGCTGACACTTCGATTAAAAATTTCAGCGATGGTGAAATTTGGGTCAAATACAACGAAAATGTTAGAGGAGTAGATTTATATATTTTACAGTCTACTTTTGCGCCTACTGACAATATCTTCGAGTTGCTGATGCTTATAGATGCAGCGAAGAGAGCTTCTGCCAGTAGGGTTACTGCCGTTATACCATATTATGGGTATGCACGTCAGGATAGAAAAGATCAGCCAAGAGTAGCTATTACATCCAAATTATTAGCTAACTTGTTGGTTCGTGCTGGTGCAGATAGAGTAATTACAATTGATTTGCACTCATCACAGATACAAGGTTTCTTTGATATACCTCTTGATAATCTATACGCATCTAATGTATTAGTTAATGCTATTAAGAAGATGGGCGTTAAAAACCCTACATTGGCTTCTCCAGATGTTGGAGGAGTTCGAACAGCAAGGGCTTATGCAAAAAGATTAGATGGTGATTTGGTTCTCGTAGACAAACGACGTTCAGGTCATAACGAATCAGAAGTTATGAATATTATTGGCGAAGTCGAAGGCAAGGACATTGTTATACTTGATGATATGATAGATACAGGTGGAACATTTGTCGGGGCTGCAGAGGGATTAAAAGCGGCTGGTGCAAAAAGAATTATTGGCGTTTGTGTACATCCAGTCTTTTCTGGTATGGCCATCGAAAGAATAGAGAAAAGTGATGCAATAGATAATATGATAGTAACTGATACTATTCCTTTGCGTCAGAAATCAGATAAAATAACAGTAGTTTCGGTAGCAGATTTGTTAGCCGAAGCAATAATAAGAACTCACGACAATAGATCGGTAAGTTCGCTTTTTGAAATTGAAAGATAATATTTAAACAGGTTTTTAATTATGGCTTCTATACAACTAAAAGTAGCTAAAAGAGACGCTAAAAATACGAAAGTAAGTGACGTAAGAAGACAAGGCTTTATACCAGGTGTATATTACATCAACGGTACTGAGTCTATTCCAATCACTTCTAACTTCAAAGATTTGAAGCCAATCGTTTTCACTTCATTGACTAATGTCGTTGATTTGGAAATAGATGGTGAAGAAACTAAAAAATGTATTCTTAAAGAAGTAAAGTTTGACCCTATCACAGATGAGATTTTACATTTCGATTTGATGGGATTAACTCCTGGTAACAGAATCGTTGTAAACATTCCTATTACTTTGGTTGGTCAATCTATAGGCGTTAGAAATGGTGGTATATTAAACCACGTTCTTAGAAAAGTAAAAGTTAGATGTTACCCTAAAGATTTGGTTGAAACTATCGAAGTCGATATCTCTAAATTGAAAATAGGAAAACTAATTAAACTTAATGAAATAGACCTAGGTGAGTTAGAAGTAGTTGTGAAAGGCAACGCTGTAATCGCTGGTGTATCTCGTCCGAGAGTGGCTTCTGCTGGAGCTTCTATCGATATGGATGATGATGATGAAGAATCAGATTCTATCGGTGAAGAAGGAGCGGCAACTGAAGGTGGCGAAGAAGCTGCTGGCGAATAATCTCTCTTAGATTATAATATTTTAGGGTATTCTTGATTCATTTTAAGAATACCCTTTTTTTATACTTATTTATTATTATGAAAGATACATTTGACTATATTTTTGTTGGGTTAGGTAACCCAGGGCCTAAATATCAGAAGACTCGTCACAATATTGGTTGGCTTGCCTTGTACGAATTTGTACTTCGCAATAATAAAGATTTCAATCCTTCAGATGGGTTGCAAGCATACCAAGCAAAAGTAAAAATAGGCGACAAAAATATTCTTTGCCTCCTCCCTACTACTTATATGAATAACTCAGGCGAATCTGTTCGAGCAGCATTAAAGAAATATAAAGTTCCGACAAAGAACATAATAGTACTAGTTGACGAATATAATTTTGAATTGGGAAAGATACATTTGAAAATTGGTGGGAGCGCAGGTGGTCACAATGGCCTAAAATCTTTACTTTATCATTTAGATACCGACCAATTCTATAAACTTCGTTTAGGCATTAGTAAAAACTTTGGACCAGGTGAGCTAGTGGACTATGTACTCTCCGAATTTACAGAAGAAGAATGGAACGGCGAACTAACCAACTCAATCCTCAAAGCTGTTAAAGCACTACATAATATAGCTGAGCATGGTGCACTCAAATCTATGAGCGACATAAATTCAGATAAGCTCTAGCTTACATAACCTACATATTTATATGAGTACTTAAAGTTTTTTAAATTACAATGTAATTTATCTTACTTTAGTTTGTTTTTATAATTATTTATTTTTAAACATTCATTTTTTGAGGGGATTATGAATTTAATATTGGTACTAATTACATTAAAAGTTTTTTTTAATATATCAAATGCAGAAGAACTTTGGCAACGACTAGACCAACCGAGAGTTGATGCTTCGTTCTGGGATCTATTCCAAGTTGATGGAAAAACTTACACTAGGCTTAATGATGGTCTATTTGTGTACACAGGTGAAGAATATATTTACGTTGATGATCCTTTTTTCCAAGATAAAGGGACAATATATTCGCTGCGAGTAGAGAACTGCAAAGGAGTAATAAGTAGTGAAGCAGGGATCTATTATCTAGAAGATAACAAATGGAACAAATGTGAAGAAATAAGTAACGAAATGGAATTAGAGAACATTACATTTTCAGGGAATAAGATTGTTGGAAATTATGGTATCTATAGTTCTATCCTTTATTCAAATAATGATGGTAGGACTTGGAATTTTATAACAAATGGAAAAGATACTCTAAAAGCAAGTGAAATGTATTTATTGGGTGATACTATTCACTCCACTTTCTTTTACAGATATCAAAGAATATACGAAGAGGGCGACTCACTAACAATACGGTTAAGGTGTTAGTTAATTAAAATAAAAGTTTAATATTCTATTAGTACTTTTCAATTCAATTAATAATAAGTACTAATACACAGCTTAGAAATTGGATAAACTATCAAGTGACCACTATTCCTATGGGTTAGTGGACACAATTATTAACTCTATTTTATATGTCCTTTTGCTTTCATTTCATCTATTACATCTTCAGCAAACTTCTCGATTATAGTCTCTATATCCATACCAAGCATATTTATTTGAGCTGAAGTGCTTGAGTAGCCTTTCCAAGCAATTTTATTTGTAGATACATCCACCAGATCTGCTTGAAACTGATTATTCATATATACATCTATATCATTAGTTACATATGTATTAGTATTAGTTACAGTAGCATCTTTTCCATTCTTTTTCTTGGTTGTTGTAGTTTCTGTGTTGGTATGAACTTGAGGTACAACTCTTTCATTAACCACCTCATCAATGATTTCTATTCTAATAAATCCATCATATCCATTTTTAGTTAATGTAGATTGGAATTCGCTTTCCTCCCATGTCCTAGTCGGAGTAAATATCATAGAACCTTCAGTTGCATTTATACCTGCTTCTTTGAATTCTTCTACAAATACTCTTTCAATCAGAGCTCGTTTATTAAGATTTTGTTCAACAGAATATATACAAAATTTGGAATACTTTTTATTAATAAAATCCGGATCAGAGTATGAAGTAGTTTCTATCGAGACACACGAAGTAGCAACTACTGATATTACTATAAGTAGTATTAAGCTTTTGTATTTAGTGAGTATTTTCGTTTTCATAAGAATCATTCCAAAAAAAAATAGTTTATTACTAAGTAACTAAAATCAAATATTTTGAAATTTGCTACTTCTAATGTTGTAATACTCTACAAAATATAATTTAGTTTCATAAAAAAATTAGGAAATAAATAAGCTATGAAATACTCATATAGCACAAAGCTAAAAGGTGAATTTGAAGAAGTGATTGAAAAAGTAACTGAAGAGTTAAAAAAAGAAGGATTTGGAGTTTTAACTCAAATAGATGTTACTAAAACATTAAAAGAAAAAATAGATGTAGATTTCAAAAAGTATCGTATATTAGGAGCATGCAACCCACATTTTGCTCATAAAGCTTTAAGCATAGAGAACAATATAGGCGTTATGCTACCTTGTAATGTGATAGTAGTGGAAGCAGGTAATGATGAGTTTGAAGTATCAGCCGTTAGCCCTATGGCATCTATGCAGGCTATCGAAAATGAACAGTTGGGTGCAATAGCACAAGAAGTAGAAGAAAAACTTATGTCTGTTATCAATAGGTTAAAATAATTGAAATATATTATAGCTATATTTTTACTAATTGCGAGTAGTCCAATTTATTCGCAAGAGTTACCAGGAGGTCAATACGATAGGTATGAGATAGAGCCTTTGAAGACAAATGCTAAGAATAAAGCTATGATTACTGCTAAATATAAATATACTAACAATGATACCTACTCGATGAACGATGTAGGAATAAAGATAGGTATATATGCTACAGATGAGTTAGTAATAGGTGCACATTATTTTTATTTATTTGACAATTCGGTAGTATTTGAACCAAACCAAGATGATTTGAAAGCGGCTCTTTTATACGATTTATACGGTTTTAATATTGATTATTTTTTATCAAACAGTTATTCTCTACCTGTTTCATTAGGTATTAATCTTGGGTTTGGCAGATCAACATATACTAGCTTTGGGAATTCTCCTGTCAGCGACGATCTAGCAGGTGATTGGTTAATCAATATAGAGCCTGAGGCGAATATGTATTTCCACATTACTAATAGTGTCTTAATTGATTTTAATATAGGTTATCGTATTATCTCAGGTCTCGAATATAGCGGAATAGAGAGTTCTGATATATCAGGATTTGTCGGAGGAATAGGTATTACACTAAGTATCCATTAATTTCGGAGAATCGATAACCCTATTATTTATGAACATATACCTCATTCCGTTAAGAACAAAATTTTGAATTTAGAATTATTTTTTGTTACTTGCTATTTAGAAATGAGTCGAAAGACGAATTTTTATATTTCTAACAACCATTAGGTTCTCTTGGATTTATCTATACTATTTGGATTCATAGTTGGTGTTGTTTTGGCTCTACCTCCGGGACCTGTTGGAGTTACAGCTATAGAGATAGGGTTATTCCAAAACAAAAAAGCAGGTTTTCAACTTGCACTTGGCAATGCCATAATGGACTTTATCTACTGTTTGGGCGTCATATTCGCTACTACGGCTGCTATTTCTACGCTTAGTAGTTTTTCTAAAGATTATCCTGCCGCATATTTAGTTTTTCAAATCGGAACGATTTCAGCTTTATTCATAATTGGTTTTCTTAATCTAAAAGCTAAAAAAAGAAAAATTAAAAAAAGTGATGAGGCCACTTCAGGCTACGCTTCTAAATTAGGAAAAAAAGGACCCATTTTCCTTGGTATAGCTATTGCACTAACCAATCTAGCTAATCCTACTTTCCTACCTTCACTTGCTGCTGTTACTATTTGGGTACATGAAGCTGGCATGACTACAGGTGGAGCTATTTCTAATTTCTTATTTGCGCTTGGATTCGGACTAGGCAACTTATTTTGGGTTAACTTTATCGCTTCTCTTACCAATAAGTATAAACATAAATTTTCTACAAATATGATTTTCAGAATTAAGCAGGCTGCTGGTGTTACATTCATTGGTTTTGGTACTTTCTTAGGTTTCAGATTAATCTCTCTATCTAAAATACCAGAAATGCTTCGTTTTGTCCTTGCCTTATAATTTCATAATAATTCTAACTAACATTCGCCTAACATTCTATGAAAATGCAATATGACATTATAGTTTGTGGTGGTGGTATGTCAGGTCTTAGTCTACTCTACAGAGCATTAAAGTCTGGGATTTGGGACAACAAAACCATTCTACTTATTGATAAAAGCGACAAGTTTATAAACGATAGAACTTGGTGTTTTTGGGAAAACTCTCCATCTCCCTTCGAAGAAATCATTTTTAGAAAATGGGACGAAATGTGTTTTTTTAGTTCTGATAACCAAGGATATTTACTTGATACAGGTGAATATACATACAATATGATTAGAAGTATTGACTTTTATGATTACACTTTGGATTATTTGAAGACAAGGGCAAATCTGACTATTATAAATGAAAATATCATTACTATTACTACCACAGATAATGGTTGTGAGGTGATTACTGATAATAAAAAACTCAATTCAGATTATGTATTTAACTCTATTTATACAAGACCAGACTTGAAAGAAAAACACACTTATCTGTTACAGCATTTTAAAGGTGTTTTAATCGAATCCAGTGAGCTAAACTTGAATCCGAATAAGATTTATCTTATGGATTTTAGGACAAATCAAGAAAATGGTAATACGTTTTTCTATGTGCTACCTACTTCGGGAAATACAGCTTTGGTCGAATATACTTTATTTTCTGAAAAGTTATTAGAAAAGGATCTTTATGATAAACGAATCGAAGAATATATAACTGATATTTTGACTATCAAGGATTATAAGATATTAGAAAGTGAGTTTGGAGTTATACCTATGACTGACTACCCTTTTTCTAGGGCAAATAAAAATATAATAAATATAGGTACTATAGGAGGTGATACTCGAGGTTCTACAGGCTATACTTTTACTAATACACAGAAAACTATTACTAAGATTATTAATAATTATAGTATAAATGGAACTCCTCACTTTCACAAAGAACATATATCTTCACGACATAAACTATATGACAGTACATTACTGAAAGTGCTAGCCAATGGGAAGTATAAAGGTCATCATTTATTTACGGATATGTTCTCTTCTGCTAAAGCTTCAGATATACTTGCATTCTTAGATAGTGAGAGTACACTCAAACAGGAATTCAAAGTAATCAAAAGCCTTATACCTCAATACTTCATCAAACCATTTTTTCAAAGTTGGCTAGAAAGAAAATAATTTGTACCAATAGCTAATTGTAATTAATTGTATTACATAGCTTTAACTAATATACAACCAATATGAATCCATAATCGATATCAATTTTATAATTTCGAAGCAATTTGATAGTATTATATTGCCTAAACGCAATATTAATTTACACCTTACGTTTGTATTAAACATTTTTATTTTTTATTTTAGAAAAGCAGCATAAACTACATTCCAAAAAGGAAAGAATACGAACTAAGCAATGTGGAAAATTTTAAAGTCCTATCATTGATTGGTGTTGATAATTACAACTTGTAATCAATACAAAAATACTTTTTAATTGTATCCACTTAGTTGTGTCATTATAAAAAATTAATTTGGCAGAGTAGCCACTATTTACAAAGTGTACCCTACTTCACCAAATTGCTTTTAAGTCATTATGCTGAGTGTTATCAATGATTTATAATTAATATAGGTACCCCCACTATGAAATTCTCTCGACATTTTACCAAAGATGACGTGAATGTATATGATCTATTCAAATACACTCACCGCTCATCAACTATAAAGAACCCAGACGGCTCAACTGTTTTCGATATGAAAAATGTGGAAGTTCCGATAGGATGGTCACAAATGGCTACCGATATATTGGCACAAAAGTATTTCCGAAAGGCCGGTGTACCTCAGTTTGACGAAAAAGGAAAGAAAATAAAAGATGAGAATGGTGAACACGCTACGGGCTCTGAGAACTCAGTAAAACAAGTAGTTCACAGGTTAGCTGGTACTTGGAGACATTGGGGCGAGCAACACAACTATTTTGATACTACCAAAGATGCTGAAATATTCTACGAAGAAGCAGCATATATGCTATTGAATCAAGCCGCAGCACCTAATTCACCTCAGTGGTTCAACACTGGTTTAAATTTCGCTTATGGTATTACAGGAAGCAAACAAGGTCACTACTACGTTAACCCAGAAAACGGGAAAATAGAAAAATCTAAAGACGCTTATACAAGACCTCAGCCACACGCTTGTTTTATACAATCTGTAAGCGATGATATGCTTAACGAAGGTGGGATTTTTGATTTGATTACGAGAGAGGCTCGTATTTTCAAATTCGGAAGTGGTACTGGGTCTAATTTCTCTCGCATACGTAGTAGCGAAGAGCCATTATCTGGAGGGGGGGTATCTTCTGGAATGATGAGCTTCTTGAAGATATTTGATAGAGCTGCTGGAGCTATAAAATCTGGTGGTACGACAAGGCGTGCAGCAAAAATGGTCGTTGTTGATATAGACCATCCAGATGTAGAACAGTTTATAGAGTGGAAAGCGAAAGAAGAAGAGAAAGTAGCGGCATTAGTAACAGGCTCTAGAATCAACAAAGTCTTCCTAGAAGCAATAATGGAAGAAGCTATCACTAATAGTCCAGATATAGAGAAAAATCAAACTTTAAAAGATTTAATAAAGCGTGGTGCTCACCGTGGTGTTCCTTTGAACTATATGGACAGGGTATTAGAGCTAGTTAAGCAAGGATTCACTTCTGTAGATACCGAAGCTTTCGACACTCACTACGAGAGCGATGCTTATAATACTGTAAGTGGTCAAAATGCTAATAACACAGTTCGTGTGACAAATGAATTTATGAAAGCTGTTGAAGCTGATGAAGAGTGGGAACTAAAATGGCGTACAGACGAGATGCACGTACGTCGTGTAAGAGCACGTGACCTTTGGAATAAAATCAACTTAGCTTCTTGGAAGTCTGCTGACCCAGGATTGCAATACGATACGACTATCAACGAATGGCACACTTGCCCTGAGTCTGGCCGTATCAATGCATCTAACCCTTGTTCAGAATATATGTTTTTAGATGATACAGCTTGTAACTTAGCTAGTTTGAACTTAATGAAGTTTTACAACGAAGAGACTAGTGAATTTGATATAGAAGCTTACAAACACGCTGCTCGTATCTGGACAGTTATACTCGAAATATCTGTACTAATGGCTCAATTCCCTTCTAAGAGAGTTGCTGACCTTAGTTACAAATTCAGAACTTTAGGACTTGGTTACGCTAATATTGGTTCTTTACTAATGGTAAATGGCATTCCTTATGATTCGAATGAAGCTCTTGCTTGGACTGGTGCTCTGACTTCTATATTATGTGGTCAAGCTTATGCTACTTCTGCGGAAATGGCAAAAGAACTTGGTTCATTCCCAGAGTATAAGCTAAACGAAAAACACATGTTAAGAGTAATTCGTAATCACAGAAGAGCCGCATATAATGCTAAAACTTCTGAGTACGAGGGCCTGACTATCAGACCTCAAGGTATTGACACTCGATTCTGTCCACAAGACATGCTAACTGCAGCACGTGAAGTTTGGGACAACGCTCTAGAAATGGGTGAGCACTATGGTTATCGCAATGCACAAGTAACAGTAATAGCTCCTACTGGAACTATCGGCCTTGTAATGGATTGTGATACAACTGGTATCGAACCTGACTTCGCTATAGTTAAATATAAAAAATTAGCTGGTGGTGGTTACTTCAAGATAGTAAACCAATCTGTGCGTAAAGCATTAGTGAAACTAGGCTACACTGAAACAGAAATAGAAGAAATAACTAAATATAGTAAAGGGCACGGTACATTCGCTGGATGTCCAGAAATAAACAAAGCCACTTTACTAGAAAAAGGATTTACAGAAGAAAAAATCAAATTAGTAGAAGATCAGTTAGATGATGTATTTGATATCAAATTTGCCTTCAACAAATGGACATTAGGTGAAGATTTCTTGATGAAGTTAGGGCTTTCTGATGAAGAAATTGCTGACTCATCACTTAATCTATTAGCTGCTCTTGGTTTTACTCCAGAACAAATTGAGAAAGCTAACGATTATGTTTGTGGTACTATGATGATAGAAGGTGCACCTCATCTAAAAGATGAACATCTACCTATCTTTGATTGTGCTAATACTTGTGGTAAAAAAGGTGAACGCTCTATTGCTTATATGGCTCACGTTCGTATAATGGCTGCGGCACAACCGTTTATCTCTGGAGCCATATCTAAGACAGTAAATATGTCTGGAAGCGCTACAGTGAACAACATTAGTGAAGTTCACATGAAGTCGTGGAAGCTGATGTTAAAAGCAATTGCTCTATATCGTGATGGCTCTAAACTATCACAACCATTGAATTCAGCTAACTATGATGGACTGGAAGAGACTGTACTATTGGGCGACGAAAATACACTTGATGAGACTCTAGGTGCTAAAGAAATTCACGAGCAGATAGAAGGCCAATCTGTAAGAAAATCAGAAAGATACAAGTTGCCTAAGCGTCGTAAAGGAATTATCCGTGAGGCGACTGTAGGTGGACACAAAATATTCCTAAGAACTGGCGAATACGAAGACGGTCAATTAGGCGAAATCTTTATAGATATGTATAAAGAAGGGGCTGCTTACCGAGGTATGTTGAACAGTTTCGCTATCTTGGCATCTAAGGCATTGCAATATGGAGTGCCATTAGAAGAACTAGTAGATACGTTCACATTCACTAGATTCGAGCCAGCAGGTATGGTACAAGGACACGAAGCAATCAAGAACTCAACTTCAATCCTTGATTACGTGTTCCGTACTCTTGGCTACGACTACTTACAAAGAAATGACCTAGTTCACGTATTTGCAGTAGATGAAGATAAGAACAATCCTAACCCATCGGATACTCCTGAGTTACAATCACCTGAGTCAAAATCAGATGATATAACAAACAAAGGTGGTACACAACCTGATGAAAAAGATATTGCTAAAAATATAATAGCTCCACAATTAGTTCAACTTAAATCTACGACTACAATCGATGGTGGTAGAGTTGCCCAAAAACAAGCTGAACTAGACGAAGCACGTAGCTTGGGTTACACTGGTGAGATGTGTAGCACTTGTAGCTCATCGAGGGTGAAGCGAAACGGTAGTTGCACCGTCTGCGAAGATTGCGGCACAACGAGTGGATGCTCATAAAAATTGAATAATAATTACAATCCCTGTTTCGCGAGAAATGGGGATTTTTTTTCTAGGAAATATTATTATACACATATATCGCCCCTTCTGTGGCTTATATCTTTTTTCTATTCCTATGTTATAGATATTAAGCCCTTACAGGGAAAATCGACTTTCAATATAGTACTACTGAATCCGAAATATAAATTCGTTAAATAAATCAAGGGTTATTGCACCAGGGGGGCAATATGTCTATTACTAAAGGATTAGAAAATATATTAAATAGTACTATGATTCGTAATAGGTAGTATGAAAATTCTACTTACTGGTGCTACAGGATATATAGGCAAAAGATTATTACCACTACTTGTAGAGGAAGGGCATCATGTTGTTTGCTGTGTGAGAGACAAAACAAGGTTTAACTATGCTCAATCTTTAGAGCCCAAAATTTCAATTGTTGAGATTGATTTGCTCAAAGAAGAAAGTTTGTTAAATATACCCGTTGACATTGATGTTGCATATTACCTTGTTCATTCTATGTCCTCTTTTGATGATTACAAGGATTTAGAACAGCGATCAGCTATTAATTTCAGAAAGAGAATTTCTAATACTAATGCTCAGCAAGTAATATACCTTAGTGGCATTATCAATGAATCCAAACTCTCAAAACATTTAGAATCAAGAAAAAGAGTAGAAGAAGAACTCGGACTTGGAACTTATCACTTCACATGTCTGAGAGCTGGTATTATAGTCGGCTCAGGTAGTGCATCATTTGAGATAATCAGAGATCTAGTAGAGAAATTACCCGTTATGATAGCACCGAAATGGCTATCAACAAGATGTCAACCAATAGGAATTTCAGATGTACTAACATTTCTTATTAAGTCAATATTAAAAGAAGAAACTTATAACAAGAATTTTGATATTGGGTGTAATGATATTCTGACTTACAAAGATATGTTACTTCAATTTGCAGAAGCTAGGAACTTAAAACGGAAAATATATACAGTCCCTCTAATGACACCTAAATTGTCGTCTTATTGGTTGTACTTTGTTACATCTACCTCATATCGACTAGCTCGTTCTTTGGTCAATAGTATGAAAGTTGAAGTAATTTGCCGTAATCATGATATAAATAAAATATTAGATGTTGAACCTATCTCATTCAGAGAAGCAATCGATAGAGCATTTAAAAGAATAGAAGACAATAATATTTACTCAAGTTGGAAAGATTCATATTCAAGTAGTGGTGTCAATTTTAATATAAGTGAATTTGTAAAAGTTCCTGAATTTGGCTCATACAAAGATAAAAGAACCAAAAAAATAGATGACAGAGATACTTGTATAAATAATATATGGAAAATTGGCGGTGAAACAGGTTGGTACTACGGTAATTGGCTTTGGAAAATCCGTGGTATATTAGATAAATTTGTTGGTGGTGTAGGGCTAAGAAGAGGTCGAACTAATAAACTATCAATATCAACAGGCGATGCTTTGGATTTTTGGCGAGTTCTATATGCTGATAAAGAAGAAGGTCGGTTATTACTTTTTGCAGAAATGAAATTACCAGGGGATGCTTGGCTAGAATTCAAAGTAAAAGATGGATATATAATTCAAACAGCTACTTTCAGACCCTTAGGATTAGCTGGCAGGTTATATTGGTTTTCGGTATTACCATTCCACGGATTTATATTCAATGGACTAATCAAAAAGCTCGCAAATTCTAAATAAGCCATTGGCTTTTTTTAATGCCAATGCCCTAACCCACTAAAAGGAATAGCAAAAGCTAGTAATATGATTGTGATTAGTTTGATAATTGTATATCCAGTTATCAAAATGAAGTTGTTGGTAGCTTGATACCAAGACTTAAACTATGAGTCAAATTATAACTATTAGGAAAAATCTCTTTTAGATTTACCAACCCATACTGGAAATTATATTCCAAATAAATTGGGAAGGGACTAAATACATTAAAAGTCTCAAATTCAATTCGAGTTCCAAACTGTAAACCATAATCAATATTTGGATAAGAAATATTAAGCTCATTTTGACTATCATTTAATTTAGAAGTTTCTTGAGATAATAAAAAACTACTATATACACCAGCCATAAGTATTAGTTTATATGTAATATTTTGATCATATTTTTGATGATTTCTAGAATCATGCAGTACATAATTAAAAGTAATAGGAACGTTTAAAAACTCTAATTCAACATTAAGTAAAGAACTATTGGATTTATTTAATTCAAATTTCTTTTTAGAATATATGAGACCTACTTCGATAGAGTAGCTAGGATCACTAAACATCATATCTCTATTATCAAGAAATCGTTCGTAATTTATAAAATATCTATCTTTTAGAAATGATTTTTTTATCGTTTTATCATTTGGTAATACATTTGAATATGAAAGTCCTGTTCCAATGCCAATATAATGCATTGGATTTATTCCACCACAAGATAATGGATTTTCATCCACCTGCCCATACCCACTAAAAGGAATAGCAAAAGCAAGTAATATGATTGTGATGAGTTTGATATTGTTAATCCATAGTGTTTCCCGAAATGTAATATATAAAAAAAGAGAACCTTTTTCTAGGTTCTCTTTTAAATTTAAATAATTTGATTATTATTTGCCTGGACTCTTCAGTCGCTACGCTCCCTCAGAGTGACGCAGATTTATTCTAATTTATTTTGGTTCGTAGCCATCTACGTAGAATACATCGGCACTTTTGCCGCTTTCCAACGCTTTGGAATATGACTTAGCGACTACGCTTGAGTTTGGCCACGGGTCTGTCGGCATTCCCATTTTCTCAGCTGACTCTGATAGTAGAGGTGGATGAGCTACCATAATTCGTTTTCCATCTTCCATTTCCAAAGTTGCTCCTAGAGCAAATCCCTCTAGTCCTTTGTTCACTGCTGAAATAATAGAAGTTGATGGCCATGGAGCATAAGCAAACATACCTCCAGTAAGTATAATGGCACCATTTTCTTTCAAATTCTTCATTCCGTATTTTGCTACTCTTAGCTGACCAGCAAATTTGCTGTTCAAACTCGATTGAATTTTCTCTTCGTCCAATTCACTTACTGGTGCGAATGCAGCGTTTCCTGCTGCACAAATTATAGCGTCAACTTTTTCTGTACTTTCGAAGAAATCGTGAACTGATTCAGGATTATCAATGTCTATACTCACAAGTGAATTTCTGTGCCCAGAAATAACTTCGTAACCTTTGCTTTCTAATTCAGCTACTATTCCTTTACCTATTGTGCCTGTAGCACCTATTACTATTGCTTTCATGTTATTTACTCCTAATGACTTGAATTTATAATTTACATTAACGTTGATTCTACTATTAAATTTTATCTCAATACGCAACTTTTTAGTTGCCTTATTGATTTTTATTGTTTAAATTTGAATCATTGATTAACCCAAAAAAGGTAATATTATGGAGCATTCAGTATATATAAGAAAGAGATTCAACCACCCAATCGAGAAGGTCTGGAAATTCATTACTAAAAGTGAATATATAGAAAAGTGGTTTCTTAAAGTGGAAGAATTAACGTTGGAGAAAGGTAGCAAGTATCACTTAGTAGGTGAGCCAACTGAAACTTGGGATGGGAATTTGTATTGTGAGGTTATTGAAGTAATAGAAAATAGAAAATTCGTTCATACTTTTAAGTCTAATAGCATGAATGAATCAACAGAAGTTACTTGGTTATTGGAAAGTACAGAAGATGGCGGAACATTTTTAACTTTAACTCATAAAGGCAATGAAAATCTAAAAGATTTAATAGGAACAATTGAAAGTGTAGACTCAGGTTGGATGAGTCATTTGGCAACATTGACAAAGTTAATAAATAATCAATTAGAAGAATCATGCTAACTGACGTTTACAAAGCTATTGCTCTGAAACAGAGAAGGGATATATTAGAATTGTTAGCAAAAAGTCACGAACAATTAAACATCAGCCAAATAACAGCTGAAATCAAGGAGTCAAGACAGACTGTTACAAAAAACATAAACATCCTAGCTGAAGAGGGTTTAATAGAACTCTCTTCAGAAGGACGTGAAAAATTTTGCAAAGTAAATCTAGAAAAACTAAACGAAGTAAGTGAATGGTTTATCAAACTGCATAATTTCTGGGATAGTAAACTAACTGATCTAGAAAAAGCACTTGATGAATCAAATTGATTACTTACCCATTGGTATATTAATATCGAATTTCTTAGCATTGTCTGCGGCTCTCTCGTAGCCAGCATCTGTGTGTCTTAGTATCCCCATTAGTGGGTCGTAAGTTAGCACTCTTTCTAATCTGCCTTTTGCTTCGTCAGTACCATCAGCAACGACTACCATTCCGGCATGTTGTGATAGCCCCATACCAACTCCACCACCGTGGTGTAGTGACACCCATGAAGCACCGCCAATTGCATTAAGCGCAAAGTTTAAGAATACCCAATCGGAAACTGCATCAGAGCCGTCTAGCATTCCCTCTGTCTCTCTGTATGGCGACGCTACCGAGCCGCAATCTAAGTGGTCACGTCCAATTACTATTGGCGCAGAGACTTTGCCTGTTCTTACAAGCTCGTTGAATAACTGGCCTGCCAATGCTCTTTCTCCGTACCCTAACCAACAAATACGTGAAGGTAAAGCTTGGTAACCGATATTTGCGGCAGCATTATCTATCCACCTGTGTAATGGTTCGTTATCTGGGAATAAATTTTTGATTGCTTCATCAGTAACAGCAATATCATCAGGATTGCCTGATAGAGCCACCCAACGAAATGGGCCTTTACCATCACAGAAAAGAGGACGGATATACTCAGGCACGAACCCTTTGAATGCAAAGGCATCTTTGTATCCACCATTATCCTGTGCAATACCACGAATATTGTTTCCATAGTCAAATACTACAGCACCTTTTTTCTGGAATTCTACCATAGTCTCTACGTGAGTTGCTATGGATTTATATACTTCTGCTAGGTATTTATCTGGGTCAGAAGCTCTGAGTTTATCAGCTTCATCTTTACTATATCCAGCTGGGTAATAACCGTTTAGTGGATCGTGAGCTGAAGTTTGGTCAGTCACTATATCTGGGACAATACCTCTTCTCAATAGTTCAGGAAGAACTTCTGCTGTATTGCCGATTAACCCAATTGACTTTGCTTCATTATTATTCTTAGCTTCGTACATAACTCGAAGTGCATCGTCTAGATTATCAACCTTTACATCGCAATATCCATCGTGGATACGCTTATCTATTCTAGACTCATCAATCTCGACAGTGATAGAAGCTGCACCTGCGAACTTAGCAGCTAGTGGTTGAGCTCCACCCATTCCTCCCATACCGCCAGTTAACAAGAAGCGACCGTTAAGAGTACCTCCGAAATGTTGTCTAGCACACTCAGCGAAAGTCTCGTATGTCCCTTGTACTATTCCCTGAGTACCTATATAAATCCAACTACCAGCGGTCATCTGCCCGTACATCATCAAACCTTTCTTATCCAGTTCTCGAAAATGTTCCCAGTTAGACCAATTTGGCACTAGATTCGAATTGGCTATAATTACCCTAGGTGCAGCCGAATAAGTCTTAGCAACACCAACTGGTTTACCTGATTGGACTAATAGCGTTTCGTCTATATCCATATTTTTCAGAGTGTTCGTAATAGCGTCAAAGCTTTCCCAATTTCTAGCGGCCTTACCTAGCCCACCATATACTATTAGTTCTTCTGGTTTTTCGGCATTTTCGGGGTCTAGATTGTGGTGTATCATACGATACGCGGCTTCTAGTTGCCAATTCTTACAAGTTAGTTCGGTACCTCTAGGTACAGTTACGGTTCTTTTTGTAGTCATTTATCATTCTCAATTTATTTGTTTTCACGAACTTGACGAACAACAAAAATAATAATTTCTAATGACATATATTTGGCTTCATATTTGTAGGTGGATAAGTGTCATTATTCGATCGAGCGTTTTTATAAACGACGATACTACAGGACACTTTCAAACCTCCCCCGTTTGTAGTGTCCTGTATTTGTTTTATAAGTATGAGTGAGATGTATTTATTATCGGATTATCATTTGAATCTTATTGCCAAAGGAAACAAAGTAAACCCCATTCGGTAAACTAGATAAGTTAATTGTGCCTTCAGTGCTAGTCAATACCGACTGACCAAAAAGATTGTAGATAGTTAATTCTTCATTACTGAAGTTAGGAATTGTCAGAGTATTTGTAAAAGAATTGTATTTTATCTCTTCGTTTTCGGCTATATTTTCAACAGTAGTTGTACTAGTATTCAAGCAACTACGCTCATAGCTGTTCACAGTTTTCCAAGCTATTTCTTGGAATACTCTAGCTTGATCTTCGGTTGGTGGGTCAAAATCGCCACCCCACCATACTTGGGTTTGATTTGTTAATCCAACAGGGCTAGTGTTATGTATCATAGCAAAGTGCACACAGGCAACGAAATATTTTCCTACATCAGTTAAGTGTATATTGTCGCTAAAGATATCCTCGATACTCGAGATACCTGGGACTGTACCTTCTTCTATTGCATCATACAGGCGAGCTAATCCTTGACCTGCTGGGATCATGCATACAGGATTAGTTGGGTTGAATCTATTATTCAACGTATCGACTACGCTTTCCCACATTGCTAAATCGTCATCAAGGCGTTGTCGCCATGGGTTCGCATCTATATCATAATCACACCCAGTAGGTGTCCCACTTTTTATACAATGCCAATCCTCGTAAAGGTAAATCTGGATATTCGGATTGTAGCTAAGTGCATAAGCCACTAAGCTATCGGCATACTGATAGGTGTCACCTATAATCGACCAATAACGCGGTACTGATTCAGTAAGTACAAGCACATTATACTCACCAGTTGGCAATCCACCTTCTTCACTATAGAATGCATAGTAATAAGGAGGATTCTCATTATAGTCTTTATTGATTTTCCTGTCCCATTGCCACCTAAGAGGTGCACCAGGTATACTTTGGTATGCCCAATCAAAATCTACAGCAAACATATCATCAGACAAAGACTTTACCATATCGGGAATCTGGTCACTCAGACTATGTCCTATGTAAAAAGCGTTTTTTTGTTGGGCGCTTAATATAGAGCTTGTTAGAAGTAGAAATAATATTACTTTTGTTTTCATTAGATTCGATATTTAATAGATGAGTTTTTTTAATTTAACAAAAAAAACCGACTCAAAGTTTGAACCATTTAATATCGTCAATATTTTCTCTAACCCAAACTACCACCTTCTATTATAGATTCTGTTCTAGTGTCTTCTATTTGCTTCATTTCTTCAGTGATTCTTTTCTCTTTCCAAGTCCCTTTTTTGAACCAAACTATAGTAGCCAATGCAGCAATTATATTAGAAACTGCAAATGCAATCCATATACCTACTTCAGCCAATGTGGTATGTATTGCTAGTACGTACCCCAAGGGGAAACGTAAAACCCATAAACTGACAATAGCCAAAATCATAGAAATCATTGTGTTTCCTGCACCGACGAAGACACCATTTAGGGTTAATTGTACACCTACGAATCCGAAAGTCAACGACATAGTTCTAAGAAAAAGAGCACCTGATTTTATAGTTTCATATTCACCCGGAATAAAGAAAGCTACTACTTGGTTGGCAAAAATAAATATTAAAATCCCCACAATTGTTAGAGCTATGAATGCTGTTTTAGTACTTAGTATAGCTATTCTTTCAGCACGTTCTATTTTACCAGCACCTATATTTTGCCCTACTAGGGTAGAAGTCGCCATAGATAAACCCATAGCTGGTATTATCACAAACATTAACACATAGGTTCCTATACCGTAAGCTGCAACTGTAAGAGTACCAAAGGTAGTCACTAACAAGGTCATAACAGCCAACCCAGCGGCTCTAGTAGATTGCTCAATAGAGGAAGGAAAACCTATTTTGAACATTTTGTAGATAAGAGGATAATCGGGTTTAAAATGACTTAGCCTCAATTTAATCCCGTATTTACCTCCAGACAACAAAGCGATTCCAATAATGGAGGCAATAGCTTGTGTTAATATAGTCGATATAGCAGCCCCCTTAACTCCCATAGCAGGTATTGGTCCATATCCAAAGATAAACAGTGGGTCTAAAACCAAATTTAAAAATACAGTACCAAGTACTATGTACATAGGAGTTCTTACATTACCAACTCCCCTTAGTAGAGATTGGAATACCATATAAGTAAACATAAATACTAAACCAATAAAAGATATCCTCATATACGAAATAGCCGGAGCTATCACGTTTTGATCATCTGTCATAAGCAAAGTCATAGATGGTGATAATAGATAACCTATTACACCTAAAATTAATGATACTATTATTACCATCAGAAAAGTTTGTGATGACGTATAGTCAACAGTTGCCTGATCTTGCTTGCCTGCATATTGGGCCACCAGTATAGTACCCGCAACACCTAATCCAATACCTAGAGAAATAATAAAGAATATAATCGGAAAACTAATAGAAACTGCTGCTACAGCATCTGTACCCAAGCGACCTACCCAAAAAGTATCTGTAAGCTGGTATGCCGTTTGTAATATATTTACAAATATAACAGGCAAAGCTAAGGAGATAAGCGATTTGAGAATTGATCCTTCTGTTAGCTTATTAGGTTTTTGTTGCATAAATTGAAAATTCTAAGGTTTGTATTAATTAGCTTTCGATTGAAGTTTGAGAGATACTTTTATTTTATTTAGGAGAAAAGGGAATATAGTTTTCATTCTTTCCGTTAAAGGTCATTACGAATAACCTCACAAAAAAAAACCGCTCTCTTTCGAAAGCGGTTCTCTTAAAATCTGAAGAATAATTCTATTCTAATTACATATTCTTGATTAGAGCGTCGCCAAATTCAGAAGTTTTTAGCAATGTTGCTCCATCCATTAATCTCTCAAAATCGTAAGTCACAGTTTTTTGTGAGATTGTTTTCTCTACAGCATCTACTATTAAGTCAGCAGCTTTTTGCCAGCCCAAATGCTCTAGCATCAACACGCCAGATAATATTACTGAACCTGGGTTCACCTTATCCAATCCAGCATACTTAGGTGCAGTTCCATGAGTCGCTTCGAAAATTGCATGACCACTAGTATAATTGATATTTGCACCTGGCGCTATACCAATTCCACCAACCATCGCAGCCAATGCATCAGAGATATAATCACCGTTTAGATTCATAGTACAAACTACTTCATACTCATCAGGACGTAAAAGAATTTGCTGTAAGAATGCATCAGCAATCACATCTTTAATTAATATTTTCCCATTAGCCAATGCTTCTTTTTGCGCAGTATTTGCAGCATCTTCGCCTTTCTCTTCTTTTATTACGTCGTATTGTCTCCAAGTGAAAACTTTATCGCCATACTCTTGCTCTGCTACGTCGTAACCAGTATCTTTGAACATACCTTCAGTGAATTTCATAATGTTACCTTTGTGTACCCACGTTACTGAGTCACGGCCGTGTTCTATAGCATAATCGATAGCTGCTCTAGCTATTCTCTGAGTACCTTCTATTGAGATTGGTTTGATACCAATTGAAGATGATTCTGGGAATCTGATTTTCTTTACTCCCATTTCATTTTCAATAAAATTAACTACTTTTTTCACTTCTTCTGAACCAGCTTTCCACTCTATACCAGCGTAAATATCTTCAGTGTTCTCACGGAAGATAACCATATCAACTTTGTTAGGTTCTTTGACTGGAGATGGTACACCTTGGAACCATCTAACAGGACGTAAACAAGTGTAAAGATCCAATTGTTGTCTGAGTGCAACATTCAGAGAGCGAATACCACCACCAACTGGAGTAGTCAGAGGGCCTTTGATAGCAATTAAGTATTCATTTATATCTTCTAAAGTTTCAGCAGGTAACCATTCTCCTGTTTTATCGAATGCTTTTTCACCAGCTAATACTTCTTTCCAAACTATTTTCTTTTCGCCATTATAAGCCTTTTCTACAGCACTGTCCAATACTCTTACTGTAGCAGCCCAGATATCAGGACCTATACCGTCGCCTTCTATGAATGGGATTATTGGATCGTTAGGAACATTTAGTTTGCCATTGTTTATCGTAATTTTAGAACCAGCCATTTATAAACCTTTTTTTATGATTTTTGATTTTAGATAAAGCAAAATTAACAAATTTTGTCTTAATTCATTTCTGGGACGTGGAATTATCTAATATATTTATATATTAATGTAATAGACAAAGTTGAACAATAGACGTAAGTTATGCTTTTAGAATAAAAAAAAATTACATTTTTATGTTACCTTTTTAAAGGTTGTGTGTTGTTATATCAAATGCGGAATAAATTATTATAAATTTACAAAAAGAGGTATCTCAAATGAGACAAACTATATACAAAATAATGCTGCTGGGTTTCATAGCAGCTTTCATGAGTGCAGGTAGCATTGACTTGCTAGCAAAACAACCTGCCAAACCTATAAAAGTAGGAGTAAGAGTCGATATTAAGGAATCGTCTCCTGTACAAGGTAATATCACATTATACTGGTATGATGGTGACTTAAAAAATGAACTTGGCAACTATTTCAGAATTACACAATATAAAAAAGCAGATGGTAAGGAAACTGAGAAAAGATTAGGCAATGTAGAGAGAAATAATAAAGGAGAATATAAGCTTGTAATAGAGAATCTACCTCCTGCTGATTATTGCTATACTATAGATTTATATGATGAGAAAAATGATATAGCTAGTGACCTTACAGAGAGAGTTTGCGCTACTGTGGGTGATGATAATAATTTCAGAAAAATGTATTTTAACTGTGAAACGAAATTAATCAAACTTGAAAACGGCCAAGGTAAATTCTTTGTTGATGTAAAGAATAATACAAATTGTGAGTTTGAAGTAAAAGTTATAGAAACAGATGCTACAGTAGAAATTGCAGAGCAAGGCGCGAAAGGTGCTTTACTTAAGATAGCAGCAAAGGAAAAAGGAAAATACGTTGCATTATTAGGATTAGTTGACAAATGTACGGGTGAATTAGTTGATAGAGTTGAGCTAGTTATTTGTTATGGAGATTGTGCAAATACTCCAGAAGGAATGTATTTTGCAGAAGATTCACAATTTATTCAGCTAGATGACAATGGATCATCTTCGACAAGAATCAAAATAGTGAACAATACGAATTGCGAATTTGATATAATGGTTGTAGAATCTAAAGTTAAAATCGCAGTTATGGAGCTAGGCGAAGGCTTTGCAGA
>JBFHKR010000026.1:0-25395 GCA_041595255.1 Chlorobiota bacterium | reverse complement strand
TTCCTTTATATCTATATCTTTATTCCCATTGTTTGGCTGAAAAGTAACATTACCTTTTTCATTAATTCCAAAAAAATCAATTCCCCAACCTTTGATGTTATAAAGCTCTTCAGCGTCTTCGATTTTCCATTTCTGCATATTTTCACCCGAGAATAAATATTGATTCAACAATTAATATAGTTTCTAAAATACGGAATAATTAGTTATTTATTAAATAGGAAAAATGATTGTGGGGATGATTGTTGAATAGTGGTCAGTTTTGCTATTCTTCACTTATTCTAAAAGGTTTATTATACTACTTGTTAAACGTTTGTAATTCGATAATTGTTCTTTCATCTGTCTCAAAGTTAGTTTTCCAAGTTGTAAAATAGTCCGTTATTATTTTATCAATATTCTCTCTTGTCGCTCCATCCCAATACCATTGATTTTCCGAATAGTATAAGTCTTCTTTGGCGAAGTAAAGTAAATTAAAGTCATACAAATATTCTTCATAGTCAAGTTCGAAATAAATGTCTTTTAGAATGTTAAGCACTTCGAAGTTGTTAATTTCTGCGTCAAGTGATTTATCAATAAGATAACACACATACCTTTTTATAGTTTGATCTTTGTCTGAATTATCAAGTTGCAATTCCACAAATACTTTGTCTGTAAGTTCATGCATTTGGAATTGGTTAAATGGTTCGCTTTCTCCGGCAAGAATTGCTAAATACTCGGAATCGAAACCAGCCAAAAGCATATCAACTGCCCATTCAACCCAAGTTTTGTCAACGTCTCTGTTGAGTGCTTTAAATGCTAATATTTCTGCTGTTGATTTTATTGGTTTCATAATGTCAGATCGGTTCTTTTACAATGTCGAATAAGATTAGTATATGAAAAGAAGGCGATTTCGAAGTACGAAAATTTTAGTTAAGCATGAAATTAGAAACGAGTCAAAAGCCTTAATGTTATCACTGTTCAGCCTATTTTTTATATGTACTGTTTGCAGCATACCTTTTTTATTTCCCACCATTTTCATAAAAATATTCGCCAAGTCCAATAATCTTATTCTCTATCGAATCTTTTGTTTGGCGTCTGAATTCACTTATCAATTTGTTAGAAATTTCATTGTCAAATATCTTTAGTGTCTCGTAAGCGTCCGCACGATAAATTACGAGTTCGGAGCAGTCAAAAAGAATTCTTCCCAAAAGGTCAGTTGCGGGTTGATAGTCAATTCTCTGAAGTCCAAGAATTGCATATCGTCTGTACTTCATTTCCTTTACTGCTATATTATCAGTCAAAATAGGTCCAATTTCATAGCCTGCTATTTCTATTGGGTCAACAATGTTTCCTTCGGCAACTGATTGGTTCTGAAAGACGGAGTAATAATGTGGAGCACATTTTTTGTTGATTAATTCTTCAAAAGTGAAGTGATAAGTTAAAGTCAATACTATCACGATAGCTGCTGTTTTAAAATTCTTTTTTCTAAATTGAATAAGTCCTAATACAATAAGGTTTACTATTACCAACCAAAAAATTGTTTTGTAGAAAAATATCGACGTCAGAGCTATATCTAGCATTAACAACTCCTTTCCTTTCGGATTCCAAGCGTAATTATCTGTCCAAGTCAACAATTTCCAAATTCCAGTAACCAATAAACTGGTAATCAAATAGGGTAATATTTTTTTGGTGAATGTTTTCATTTTTTAGGTTGCCTCCAACGGTTTGGTTATGGTGCGTATCCCGAAGGGCATTGCGTATAGGTCTTGTTGGCAATATTTTTTTTATTTTTTCATTCTATCAATATCATAAGACACAAATGAAACCTTCAATTCATCTTTTACTTCAAATTTTCCATCTTCACTGTACAATTCAAACTTACATTCCTTTTCATTAACATCTCCAGGATAAATAGTTTCGAACCCTGTAAATTGACCTTTAAAGTCAAAGAAACCAATCATTGTAGCACTTCCAGGTGCATAGTGAAATCTAGGATTCCCAAAATATTCTCTTAGTTGTGAAAAACTGATATCTAAATGCCAACAGATTTTGTTAACTAAATCCGGTTTTTCATACACAAGTTCGATGAATTTAAACCTATCATCTTTTGGAGTCAATTTTCGTCTTGTCAAGTATGGTTTGGTTTCAGTGAACTCTTGAGTGCCTAATAATTCTGTTAAAGTATTCAGGTCGTTTTGTTTCTGAAATAATAGTTTCATTTCGAAAAAATAGTCCTTCAAATTTGTCTTAACGGAATCTTGCATTTAGTTTCTTTAAATTATTGCCAACTATCCAAATATACTAACATTCGTATATCCAGCCATTATTATCTACCTATATAAATATCGGTATAATAATATCTATAATTACTAAAATAAAGAAAAATAGGATATTTATTGAAAAACAAAAGCTGAATATGGAATTAATTATAAAATAACTTTCAATTTCGGTATATTTGTAAATGTACCTCATAACAAAATTGAATCCGATTAATGTCATTTTTTAATGTATTTTCAAACGATGTCGCTATTGATCTCGGCACTGCTAACACCCTTATCTGGATGAAAGGTAAAGGAATAGTTCTTAATGAGCCTACCATCGTAGCATTTGACAGACAAACTAAAAAAATTATCGCCATTGGTAACGATGCACAATCAATGGTAGGGAAGACCCACAAAGATATAAAAATAATCCGTCCACTACGTGATGGGGTTATTGCTGATTTCGAAATCACAGAAGGAATGCTTCGTGCATTCATCAGAAAAGTATCTAACACTTGGCAACCAGCTCGTAGAGTTGTAGTTGCAGTACCGTCTGGTATTACAGAAGTAGAAAAGCGTACTGTTCGTGATAGTTGTGAACACGCTGGCGCTAAGGAAGTCCACCTAATTGCTGAGCCAATGGCTAGTGCTATTGGTATTGGGCTCAATGTACACGAGCCAGTAGGTAATATGATAGTTGACATAGGTGGTGGTACTACCGAAGTAGCTGTTATAGCTCTTTCAGGTATAGTAACTTCTGAGTCTATAAAACACGCAGGTGATGAGATGACTGACGCTGTTTCCCAGTATTTCCGCCGCTATCATAATATATTGATAGGAGAGAGAACTGCCGAAATGATCAAATGTAATGTCGGCTCAGCTATGCCACTAGAAGAAGAAATAGAAATAGAAGTAAAAGGAAGAGACCTTGTTTCTGGTATTCCTAAGATGATAAATGTCACTTCAGTAGATATTCGAAAGGCTCTAGCAGATTCTGTCGATAAGATTGTAACAGGTGTACTAAGATTACTTGAGAAAACTCCACCAGAACTTTCTGCAGATATATTCGATAGAGGGATTATGCTAAGCGGTGGTGGCGCTTTACTTAAAGGTTTAGGCGAAAAAATCACTAAAGAAACTAATTTACCAGTGCACGTAGCAGATGAACCGTTGATTTCAGTAGTCATAGGAACTGGTAAAGCACTAGAGAACTTAAACGACTATTCATCTGTTTTGATCAAACGAAACTCATATTAATAGTAAATATCTATGTTGCAGCTACTAAATCTAATAGTAAAATTTAAAGATTATGCTGCCCTTTCACTATTGTGTATTATTAGTCTTTCACTAATTTCGATGGGTGATGTATCCAAAATAGGAGGGTATAGAGCCTTTGTTGTTGGTACTATTGGTTGGTTAGAAGAGGCTTTCGCTTGGGTACCTAATCCAGATGCTTTAAAAACCGAAAATAGGGCAGTCAGAGAACTCAATCTGTATCTATCTTCAGAACTAATGAAATCCAGACAAGCACTTACCGAAAATAAAAAGCTGAGAGAGATGCTTGACTTTAAGCAAGGTATTGATTATAATCTAATATCTGCAGAAGTAATCGGGAAATCAACTATTGAATTAAGAGAGTATATAACTATCAATAAGGGTAAAAAAGATGGTATTACTCGTGGTATGTCAGTTAGAACCGATGCCGGTCTAGCTGGGATTGTAGTTGTAGTAGAAGATAACTATACTTTAGTTGAAACCCTTAATAATAGACAAGTAAAAATTTCCGCTAAAATAGATAGAACTGGTATAGATGGGATTTTAGTTTGGGGAGGAGCTAAAGATTTCAATATGTTGAATATACCAAGATCTTTCGATGTAAAAGTTGGAGATGAATTGATAACATCTAATTATAGTCGAAAATATCCACCTGGCTTGCCAATTGGTAAAATTGTAAAAGTAGAAGAAGACAAGTCAAGTTTATTTCATAAAATTTATGTAGAACCTTTCGTTTCATTTAATACTTTGGAGCAAGTATTTGTAATACAATACCTAAGTGATCCAGAGAGATTAAAGCTTATTCAAAGGATGGAGGAAAGGTTGAGGTTATTGAAAAAATAAATGAATAGAGCTAATCAAAAAACTAACTATGCTTTCCAAAGATATATAGTCTATGCTCTAATCGCTATTGTATTGTCTTTGATTCAATTCTCTTTACTCAATTTTGTAGTAGTACAGGGTATAACTCCAGATTTACTTTTGGTGTTATGCGTTTGGATATCAATTCGTGAAGGACGATTCGCTGGTATCATAGCTGGCTTTCTGATAGGTATTACTCTTGATATAGTTTCTTTTGATTTGGTTGGTATAAACGCATTTACGAAAACTATAGCAGGGTTTATAGCGGGGTCATTTTATCAAGAGGGAAAGGAACAGCTTATTTTACACGGACTTAAGTTCTTGTTGATAGTTTTTATTTCCTCTTTCGTTCATAATTTGATATACTTCTTTTTTTATATTAAACTAAGTGACATAACTTTTGTGTCATTTTTTCTCAAATACGGTGTCGCATTTTCTTTCTATACTACTGTCTTTGCTATCATACCTATGTTAGTTAAGAGAAAAGAAAGAATCATATAGGAATTATGTTTTATGTTTTTATCTGAATTAGAAATTTCTGGATTCAAATCATTTGCTGGCAAAACAAAATTCAAGTTTGCTGATGGAATCACTGCTATAGTCGGGCCCAATGGTTGTGGTAAATCGAATGTAGTAGATGCAGTTCGATGGGTTCTTGGTGAACAGAAAACATCTGTTCTTAGATCAGACTCTATGGATAGCGTTATTTTTAATGGAACATCTAAACGTAATCCATTAGGAATGGCAGAAGTTACTATGAAATTGGAGAACAATAAATCTGTATTGCCTAGTGAGTACGAATCTATTCAAATTTCAAGAAGATTATTCAGAGATGGTGCTAGTAACTATCTATTAAATAAGACTAAGTGTAGATTGAAAGATATCAATGACTTATTTATGGATACAGGTTTGGGACCTGATTCATATTCGGTAATCGAACTTAAAATGGTTGAGGCCTTAATCAACGGTAAAATGGACGAACGCCGTAGAATGATAGAAGAGGCAGCAGGGGTTACTAGATATAAACTAAGAAGAAAAGAAACTAGTAATAAGCTACAAAGAGTACAAGAAGATCTTGAACGTATAAATGATATTCTATCTGAAGTAGAAGTGAATGTTAAAAGACTTTCTAGACAAGCTAAAAAAACTAAGAAATATAATGAACTTTCTGAACAATTAAAAAGTATAGAAAGTAATTTACTTAAGAATGAGTATGCTTCATTCAAGTCAAAAAACTTAGAAATCAAGAAATTTATACAAGAATTATCTGTACAAATTGAGACACTAGAACTTAATTTGGAAAGTTTTGAGAATGATTTAATATCTACAAGAGAAGAAAAATCAAAATATGATACTAATATAAATGAGTTAGTAGCTCAAGAGAATATATTAAAAAATCAAATCGCTGAATCTACTAGATTAATCTCAGTTAATAAAGAAAAGTTAATTTCTTTGAGTAATATTAATAATCGGTTAGTAGAAGATAATACTAATAGTGAACGATTTGTACAAAAATTGACTAATGACTTAGCTCAAATGAATGAGAAATTAGCAAAAAGGGAAGAAGATACTAATACTCAAAATAACTCTCTGAATGAGTTAAAAACAGAAAAACAACAAAGAAAAACTGAATTAGATGAGGCTCGTGAGTTAGCTAATGCCGATATAGATGTACTTAATAAATTAAAAAATGCAATTCAATCATCATATTCTATTATAGAGAATAATGAAAAAAGAATAGAAAAGATTTCATCTAAAATCGAGAACTATAAAGATGAAATATCACAAGAGAATAAAGAGATAGAGGTTAAAAATAATTTGGTAATAGAGTTATCAAATTCACTTAAAAACCTAAATGCAGATCTAAACGACAAAAATGAAAATTATCTAATAACAAAGAATAAATTAGAAGAAGTCACTAATGAACTTAATAAGATGAATGATTCCATCTCTGATATGAGAAGTAATCTTTCAGGTAAAAAAGCTCAGTTAGAATTTTTAGAGAGTTTATCTGCCGATGATGATACGACGCAAATGCTACTTAACTCTAAAGATTGGGATAAACCTGTAAATATAACATTGTTAGAAGAGTTAATCTCTGCGGATGAAAAATATAATAAAGCAATAAGTTCTGTACTTGGTGCGTACAGAAATCTGATAGTAGTAGATACAGCTCATCAAGCTGAATCAGCCTTTGAACTACTTAAGAAAAAGAATCTTTCAAAAAGGGCAATCATTTGTAGAGAATTAATCCCTGCAAATAATAGTAAAAATAGTATTAGCGGAGTGGAGCTATTAACTGATATAATCGATACAGATGATGATATTAAATCACTCTTAATAGCATTGTTTGGACATGTAGCTATTACTGACGATAAAAACGATGCTTATGCTCTTACAAAAAGTAAAGTGAACGTAGCAGTTACACTTGATGGTTTCTTGATAAATAAGAATGGTATTCTTCGTGGAGGTGGCTCTACAAAAAATGAAACAGCAAACTTAGGTAAACAAAAAAGAATAAAAGATATTACGAAACAGCTCAATGAGTTGCAATCTTCACTTGATAGTATGATGGTCAAAAAAGAAGAATTGACAAATAAGAAAAATGAGCTCAATCCTGATAAATTACTTCAAGATATTAAAAAACTTGAAAATGAAATAAAGCAAATCGAGAATACAAAATTACAATCCACTATGAAGATTGACTCGCTCAAAAACAATATAGAAATGTATGAGAAGAGTATAGAATCTTCTAGTAAAGAATTCGATGACTTACAAAACGAAATAAAAGAGTTACAAACAGCAATAGAAGAAAAAAAAGAGAAGCTAAAAAGTGCTGAATCTAATAAAGAAGATAAATTAAAAGCTCTGAACAATGCTGAAATAAGATACTCAAAAGCCAATGAGGAACTACAGGCAGCCGAGATTCTGATGATACAACTCAAATCTGATTATAACAATATAAAGAATGATATAGAAAGGGCAAATGGTCAACTAAGAGCCGAAAGAAACAGAGTACAAAGCCGTAAAGATCAAATAGTTCAGAATGAAAAATCAAATATTGAAATAGATTCTTTAAATATAGAATTAGAATCTAAACTGGAATTAGATAATAAAAAACTTATTGAGATTTCGAATCTAAAAGATCAATCGGAAGAAAAACGTAAATCTATCGAAGAGAAGCAAATAAGTTTAACAAATGAGTTGCATAATAAACGTAATGAATATAATAAACTCAAAGATTCTTTTCATAAAGAAGATATTTCTAGAAGTGAATATGAAACTAAGATGGAATCGCTTGAAAATAGAGCGTTTGAAGCATATGATATACAACTTGCTCAATTAGATTTAGAGTATGATGAACATTTTCCTATTTCTGAAAGTAAAACTCAAGTTTCTGAACTTAAAAATAGTCTTGTGAATTTAGGAAGCATTAACTTCGAAGCAGTACAAGAATATGATGAGCAAAATGAAAGATTAATATTTCTAACAAAACAAATAAAAGATTTAACAGAATCTGAGAAGACGTTAAAAGAAACTATAAAAGAAATAAACGTAACTGCTGAAGAAAGATTCGAATCTACTTTCAAGCAGATACGAGAAAATTTTTCTAATTTATTCAAAAAGCTATTTAGTGAAGAAGCATTTGCAGATATTTCTTTGTCGGGTGATAACTTACTTGAATCAAATATCGAAATAACAGCGAAACCTCCAGGGAAGAAACCTCGTAGTATAGATATGTTATCTGGAGGCGAAAAAACGTTAACAGCTATAGCCTTGTTATTTGCTATTTATCTAGTAAAACCCTCTCCATTTTGTATATTAGATGAAGTAGACGCTCCCTTAGATGATGCAAATTTGAAAAGGTTCAATAATCTTATAAAAGAATTTAGTAAAAATACGCAATTTATAATTGTGACTCATATGAAGATAACTATGGAAGCTGCTGATACTTTATATGGAATTACTCAACAAGAAGTTGGGATTTCTAAAATAGTTTCCGTAAACTTGAAAAAAGACGAAATTCTATAATTTAAACAGAGATAATTATGAAACATATTAAGTACTTTATATTTATTTTGCTATTGTCTTATAGCTACACATTTTCTCAAATGCAAGATCTAGGTGGACAGCAGGAAGAGGGGGGGGCTGGATTACAAGACTTAGCAGAACCAGAAAAGAAGTTAGAAATAAAACAAAAAGCTGATGGTTCACTCGAAAGACCCAAAGACCATGATGAAGCTATGAAATATTACAAGGAAGAATATAAAGCTGAATTAGATGGTGTATACTTTGAAGATTTGTGGAATGCTGTTATCTCTTCTTTGTCGGAGCAAGGTTGTGAGCTCATGACAAAAGTGCAAAAAACTAATGATGAAGGTTTTTTAAAAGGGGTTATGAAATCAGAGTTCTGTGTTTTTGTAAATGATGAAACAACTTTTGATGCACTTAGATTATATAGTGTGAAAATGCCTGTTATTAGAGGCGGTATTTGGATGAATGGTCGTATCCAGTATAAGATAATATTAGAAGAGATAAATGAAGGTGAAGGAACTTCAATTACAATAACTGGAGAACTAAGTGGTTCTGAAGAAAATGTAACAAATGAAGTGCACTTTTGGCAATCAAATGGTTGGTTTGAAACAGACTTATTATACAGAGTTAAAAAGAAAGTTGGTAAATAAGAAATGAATTTGAATTTCTCTAAGCCTCTATTTATAGGGGCTTTTATTTTGTTATTATGTATTTTATCTTTCAATGTAAAAGGCAATGACGACAATACATTAATAGTAAAAATTATTAATACTGAGAGTAATAAAGGACAGTTAGTAATTTATCTATTTGATAAAACAGAATTTTATCCGAAAGTAAAAGAAAAAGCATTTAAAACTCTTAAGACAAAAATTAAGAATAATAAAGCGGAAGTGAGTTTCAAAGGGATACAATCGGGTATTTATGCCATAGCAATTCATCATGATGAAAATGGTAATGATAAAGTCGATACGAATTTCTTAGGTATTCCTAATGAAGACTTTGGGGCTTCAAATGATGCAAAAGGATTTATGGGGCCTCCAAGTTTTGAAGATGCTTCATTCAAAGTTGATGGTAATACTACAACGATAACTATTAATATGGACTAGAGAGATTTTATAAGATTATTATAGACAATCTGAGAAGATCCACCATGAGAATAAACAAATTCCTTATTGATTAATCCTATTTTCTTTCTTTCGTTTTCATCCTCTAGTAATTCTTTCAGTTTATCGTAAAATAGTTTGGTGCTCCCCATTGGGAATAATCCACCAATTTCAACTAACCTTCTTGCATCTTCTGAATTCTTGTAATGCTGATTACCACAAAAAATAGGTACCCCATATCCTGCTGGTTCTGTTACGGAATGAACTCCTGAGCCAAATGCTCCACCTACATAAGCTATATCAGCAAATTTATATAGATCTAATAGAAGTCCAATTTCGTTGATAATCATATCTTTATCGATTAGCTGATTCTTAATTATATCAGAGTATAGATAATGATCTCCAATTCTATTTCTAAGGTGTTCAATTGTTTTCTCATCTATTTCATGTGGTACGTATATTACAATTAGGTTATGCTTTTTCTTGATTTTTTTTATCACATCTGATAGCAATCTTATGTCCATTTTCCAACTACTGCCAACTACTAAAACACTGTGGTTATCAACTATATTAAGTAATTCATTTTTACTAGCAATTTCAACCCTAGAAATAATTCGATCATATCTAGTATCATGTACTAATTGAATAGGAACATTAATGTTTATAGATTCGAATTTACTTTTATGATATTCATTGACACAATAAATACCTGATAATCGTTTCAATAGCATTTTATAAAACTTAACACCTAAGAATTTTTTACCCAACGACTTACTTATAGTGTAGGTGGCGTTTATTAGGTGTACTGGTATTTCATTTTTATTAAGATATCTTACAAAGTTATACCATAAATCATATCTTACTACAATGACAATATCTGGTTTCAGATGCTCGATAAATCTTTTAACTCTAGTTTTGAAATCTAATGGAAGATATACTTTGAAGTCATAATAAAGCTTATCTTTTAGATTATTATATCCAGAAGGGGAAAAAAAAGAAGCTATGATTTCAGTATTAGGTTCTGATTTTCTTATTAATTCAACTAAGTATTTAACTTGTTCATATTCACCCATAGATGAAGCATGTATCAATATACGCTTATTTTTTTTTATAGGGATATCTAGATAATTATTAGCTAATTCCTCTCTTTGCTTGATTTTATCATTCATCAAAGACATGAGCTTCGAATAAATAAACAATAGAGGAAGTGCCAATAGATTATAAACTAGTTTTAAAAATACTTGCATTATTTACCAATGAAATTTGCTTTTCTTTTTTCTAAAAATGCTAATGTTCCTTCTTTGAAATCATGAGAACCACATACTTCGCCAAATTTTTGTGACTCGTACTCCAATCCTTCTTTCAAAGAAAGTTTAGTAGATGCACTAACAGCATCAATTATTGCCGATATAGCAATAGGGCTCTTTGATATTACCTTCTCAATAAATGCAATTGATTTTTCTATTAGTTCAGACTCTTCATAGACCTCATTGACAAGCCCGATCCTTTTAGCTTCAACCGCATTAACCATATCACCAGTTAGATTAAGCTCCATTGCTTTAGCTTGACCTACTAGTCTTGTTAATCTTTGTGTACCACCATATCCTGGTAAAATTCCAAGATTTACTTCAGGTTGTCCTAATTTTGCATTGCTACTTGCGTATCTTATATGACAAGACATAGCTAATTCGCAACCTCCACCTAATGCAAATCCATTAATAGCCGCAAGTACTGGGATTCTCATAGATTCTAACCGCGCCATAACATTGCTTCCGAATTCGGAGAAATGTTTACCAGATCTTCCGTCACAAGCATTTAGTTCTTTAATATCTGCTCCTGCAGCAAACGCTTTTCCCTCACCAGTTAGTAATAATGCCCTAATTTCACTATCCAATTCAATTTTAGTAATAGCGTTATTTAGATCTGTGAATAACTGATTATTCAACGCATTCAATTTGTCTGGCCTATTAAGTGTTATAATAGCATATCCAGCTTTTTTCTCAAACTTTATTGTTGTAAATTCCAACTTATTTCCATTTAAAAATGCAACATATTATTAGCTAATATACCAAAAACATAGATTATTATTAGAATTTATATTTACATATTATCATTTTTTATTTTCACTTCGGCTCATTCTAAGAAGATTGAACATAAACTTATTACCTCTGATACAATCCAAGAAGGGCTTGTTTATCAATACTATGAGATGGGCAGCCGCTCAAAAAAACTAAAAGTTCATGTTGCAAAAATGTCAAGAAAATCTAAAAACTTGATACTAGAGCCACATTTGGTTGGAGAAACCGGTCGGCAATTGGGTTCTTTGATTGAGTATGATAGCACACATAACAATTCCCTTGTATCGTTGAATGCCTCTTTTTTCCAAGGAGGTACACATTTACCTGTGGGAATAACTGTTATTGATAAAGAAATATTACAGTTGAGAAAATATAAGAAATGGAGTTCAATAGTCTTTACTGATAATGGTGTGACACTAACTGAACTGGATGCAAGTGCTTCTTTATCATTCGGTAACTCTTCAGTTGAAATAGATAGATTTAACTACAGAACTGATACAAATCAAGTAGTTGCTTACAATAGTCTGTATAATTCTCAGTACCCTAAAGTTAATGATAATGAGGTTGATAGTCTATATATAAACTTTTTAATTGATAATAGCTACAATACAATAGCAGGTGATGAGACTGAAGAACTGATGTCATTTAGTGATTTCAAAGAAATATACATGAATACAATGGATTTTGATTCAACTCACGACTATAATTATTTTAAAGCAATACCAATAGAAGGAATTGGTTTGGGAACTAAGAAAAAATATAAAGTAAAATCAATTGATAATTTACCTGTTAATATTGCAAAAGGTGAAATATTATTTGAATCAAAGATAAAGTTCCCATTATTTGATAATGATACTGTTTATATTGATACCGAAATGAATATAAAAGAAGATTCTATAAGACATATTATTTCCACAACACCTATTATAATGAAAAATGGAAAAGTATTTGTGAATTCTAAGTACGAAGGTGCAACATCTAGAAGATTCAATTCTCACCATTTATCGAGATCAGCATTTGGCTACAATAATGACTATTATTATATCGTTGCAATAGAGCCAAATCAAGGAAGAAGTGTGAAAGGTGCTACTTTACTTGAATTAGCATGGATTATGAATACTATTGGTGCTACAGACGCTATAAACTTAGATGGTGGTGGATCTACTAGTTTTGTAATCAATAAACAAAATCTAGCTTTCCCTTATAGTCCTAACTATAACAGGAAAGTTTCAACCGGTATAAGTATATTCAAAAAAGACTAAATGAAATCTAAATAATATGTCAATTATAAATTTAAAAAACATTTCTAAAAGTTATGATGGGGAAGACTTTGCGATTAAAGACCTATCAATTGAAGTATATGATGGAGAATTTTTAGTCTTAGTCGGACCATCTGGATGTGGGAAATCTACTACTCTTCGTATGATAGCAGGATTAGAGGAGATTACTTCTGGTAGTATTTTCATAGATGATATTTTAGTTAATGATTTGCCTGCTGGTAAAAGAGATATTGGTATGGTATTCCAAAATTATGCTCTTTATCCTCACATGACTGTCGAAGAGAATCTGGCTTTTCCATTAAAAGTAAAGAAAATAGATAAAGACATTATCTCCAAAAGAGTTAAAGAAATCTCAGAATTAGTCGAGCTAGGAAATTTATTAAATCGATATCCGAAGCAGTTATCAGGTGGACAGAGACAAAGGGTTGCATTGGGTAGAGCAATTATTAGAAAACCAAAAGTATTTCTTTTCGATGAACCCCTTTCAAATCTTGATGCAAAATTGAGAACCCAAATGAGAAATGAGATTATTTCGTTGCAGAGAAAACTGGGAGTTACATCTATATATGTTACTCACGACCAAACAGAAGCAATGACTATGGGAGATAGGATAGTACTGATGAATAATGGTGACATTATGCAAATAGGAACCCCTGATGAAATATATAATAAACCCCAAAATTTATTTACAGCTGAGTTCATTGGTAGTCCCAAAATTAATATTTTTAGTGTGTCAGAACTACCTTTTATATTTAATCTTCCTAAACTAAATGAACAGACACAAGTATTAGCAATACGACCAGATAATTTGATTTTAAATAGTCAATTAAAAGGGGCACTATTAGTTAATATAGAGAATCTAGGACATGAATATTTGTATCATATAGATATTAATTCTTCAAGATTTATTTCTCGTTCTAGTAATAGACTTGAACTTGACTTAGGACAGGAAATCGGTTTAGAGATAAACCCAACTAAGATGTTGCAATATAATGATAAGGGTCAATTATTAAATGATTAATGTTTCTAACTTAACTCTGTCTTTTGGTGGTAGAACTCTTTTAGATGAAATCACTTTTGTTATCAATCCGAAAGAAAGAGTTGGACTAATTGGCCGTAACGGTCAAGGAAAATCAACTCTTTTAAAAATACTTTATGGCTTGACCAAACCGAATGAGGGTAGTATCTCTCACCCAAAAGAATATGAAATGGGGTATTTGCCTCAAGAAGGTGGAGCCAAATCTGATCTAACCCTTTTCGATGAAGTAAAAAAAGCCTTTTCTGCACAAAATGATCTAATTGACAGAATAGAACAAATAACGAATGAAATTAGTGAACGTGAAGATTACCATTCTCAAGAATATAATAATCTAATACAAAAATTATCTGAATTAAATGATCATTTGAATATTCTTGATTCTGGTTCAATTGAAGCTAAAATAGAAAGAGTTCTACTAGGTCTAGGTTTCAAAAGAGATGAATTTGGAAAATTCTGCAATCAGTTTTCTGGTGGATGGCAGATGAGAATAGAACTTGCAAAAATCTTACTAAGTAAACCCGATCTAATTCTATTAGATGAGCCAACAAATCACTTAGATATAGAGTCAATTATGTGGTTAGAATCCTTCCTGAAGGATTATTATGGAGCTGTAGTTATTGTTTCTCACGATAAACGATTTTTGAACAACGTCACTAATAGAACAATAGAAATTTTTAATGGGAAAATATTCGATAAGAAATTCTCGTATAGTAGGTTCATTGAAGAGCGTAAAGGAGATATAGAACTTCAGAAAAAAGCTCAAATAAACCAAGAACGGCACATAAAAAGCGTAGAACAATATGTAGAAAAATATAGAGCGAAGGCACGTCACGCTTCCAGAGCTCAATCAAAGTTAAAACAACTAGATAAATTAGATAAAATAGAAATAGATGATTTCGAAGATAAAAGAATAAGATTTAAATTTCCAGAACCGCCGAGGTCGGCTAAACTAGTAGTTGAAACAAAAGGAATTCATAAAAGTTTCGGTCATAAACATGTATTAAAAGGTATAGATTTCGCCTTAGAAAGAGGTGAAAAAGTATCTTTTATTGGGAAAAATGGAACTGGGAAATCAACATTCACGAAAATTATTACAGAACATATTAGTAGTGATTTAGGAGAATTAAAATATGGTAGTAATGTAAAACTTGGTTATTTCAGACAGGATCAATCCCAACTACTCAATGAAGAGTTAACAGTTTTGGATACAATAGCTAATGTAGCTAATGAGGATATGAGACCTTATGTACGTGATTTGCTAGGAGCTTTCTTGTTTTCTGGAGATGATGTTCAAAAGAAAGTAAAAGTCCTATCAGGTGGTGAAAGAGCTAGGTTGTCAATTGCACGATTGCTTTTAGAGCCTACTAATTTTCTAGTTATGGATGAACCTACAAATCATTTGGATATATCTTCAAAAGAAATACTCAAAGATGCCCTTACTAGTTTCAGTGGAGCTCTCATATTAGTATCTCATGATAGAGATTTTTTACAGGGTATAACTGAGAAGACTATTGAGTTTACAGATGAAGGTACCAAAGAATATCTGGGTGATATAGATTACTATTTAGATAAGAGAAATATAGTAGATATTACAGAAATAGATTTGGAAAAAGTACCCAAAGGTAATACTTCAGATTCGACGAAGGATAAAAGTGACTCACAGCAAAGAAGAATTAGGTTAAAAGAACTAGAAAAAGAGAAACGACGAATTGAAAGAGAAATAGAAGAAACAGAAAAAAATATTAGTATCTTCGAATCAAAAATGCTAGAATTAGATACAAGCTTTTCTAACCCTGAAATATATAATGATTCTGAAAAAATAGCACAGTTGAAGTTAGACTACAATAATCTTGAATCCAATTTGCAGATTTCTATGGATAAATGGACTGAGCTTAGTTTAGAATTAGAAGAAACAATTGAGGAAATTTCTATCCACCAAACTTAGTTTCTGGTTGTTCATCTTTTTCTTTGTTGATACTCATCTGCATGATTTCTTCATCTGTTAATCTACGACCACCGATAAATCGCTTGTTGTAGTAACCGCTTTCTAGAGATGAAACAGTAACGCCATATCTAGAGCTAGCATGAGCAAAAAGATTGTCACCCAAATAAATACCGCAATGTGAAGCTCGTGCATAAGAGCGAGTATGGAAAAATATCAAATCTCCAAATTGTAGTTCTTCAAGATTATCTATTTTTTCACCAAGAGTATATTGCCATCTAGCAGTTCTAGGTAATTTAACTTCGGCTGCTTCTTCGAATATACTTTGGGTAAAAGCTGAACAATCAATTGATTTTCTAGTAGTTCCGCCAAATCTATAAGGTGTACCTAACCAACCAAGAATAGATTCCATTATCTGATCTTTTCTTATTCCGTTTTCTGTAAATGTGCTAGACTCACCTTCTGAAACGAATGATAACCATTGTTTTTCAAAGTTATTGATATTAACATCTATATCTTCATAATTCTCATCTTCAGCTTCCATAGCATCAAGTTCTTTTGATTCTTCTTCATCCAAATCAGCATCGCTCAATAGCTCTGAATCTTCTTGCATTTCTCTTAATAGATTTGAATCGGCAACTATTGGTTCCAAACCAGCAATCTGAGAAACTTCTTCAGAATTAGCTCTGATCATTTCTATTGCTTTCTTTTTAGTAAGTTCCGGATTGTAATGTCTTCTCGCGGAGAGTTGTGTAGTAGAGAAGACGGTAATAGCTAGTATAATAATTAACTTAGATATAAAATTCGTATTCATTGTTATTTTCATTTTTTCGCTTTGATTTAGTTTTTTGATATATTGAAAATAATATCCTGCAACTTAATTATTTAATTTACTTAATACAAGAATTAATATGTACTTATCAGTAATACAATTTGAGACTATATTCAACAATAAAGAAAATAATTGCAAAAAAATCTTAAGCTATATAAACGAAATTGACTCAGATATATTGGTATTTCCTGAATTAGCTACGTCGGGTTATTACTTTACTGATATAAATCAACTTTCCAAAATAGCTGAAGAATTTGATGGTAATACGAGAAAAAAAGTTCAAAAGTTATCCACAGATTTAGATAAAATTGTAGTTTATGGGTTCCCAGAAATTTATAAAGGTAAAATCTATAATTCTGCAGCAATAATTTTCCCAAAACCTGAACTTAGTTCCATATATAGAAAAACGCATTTGTTCTATAAGGAAAGATTCGTATTCGAAGAAGGAAATACTGGGTTTAATGTAATAGAATACAATGGGCTGAAATTAGGTACTATGATTTGTTACGATTGGAGATTCCCTGAGGCTGCAAGAACGCTTTCTATAAAAGGTGCTGATTTAATAGTTTGCCCATCAAATCTGGTAACAGGTGTTTGGCAGAATGTTATGAGTTCAAGAGCTCTAGAGAATAAAGTATATATAGCAGTATCTAACAAAATTGGAACTGAATCTAATGACAAAGATAAACTTTTATTTAATGGTGAGTCTGCTATATACTCCTATGATGGTTCATATCTTGCTAAGGCAGGTAAAGATGAGGAGGAGTTCATAACAGCAGAAATAATTCCTTCCAAAACAAGAAACAAATCTTTCAATGAGATTAACGATATTTTCAAAGACAGAAGACCCCAGTTTTATAAGTAATTATACCCCATCCCAAAGAAATTTAAATATATAGTATTAAAATTATTAAATTTCGGATTATTGCAATTACAAATACTATATTTTATGTTTTCAACGGTTAAAAAAATTCATTTCGTAGGTATAGGAGGTATAGGTATGAGCGGAATAGCTGAAATACTTATATCACAAGGTTTTAATGTAAGTGGTTCAGATATGAATCAATCTGAAAATACTGACTATCTTGTAAACTTGGGAGCAGAAGTTCATATTGGACACGCTGAATCTAATATAGAAGGAGCAGAGGTTGTTGTTTACTCAAGTGCTGTCAAACCTTTAGAGAATCCGGAGACTAAACTTGCTCTGGATAATAACATACCTGTAATAAGAAGAGCAGAAATGCTTGCAGAGTTATCAAGATTAAATTATTGTATCGGTATTGCTGGTACACATGGCAAAACTACAACTACTTCAATGGTTAGTTTGATACTTATAGAAGCCGGTATAGACCCAACTGTATTAGTTGGCGGACGTTTACAAGACTTCGGTGGTACGAACGCCAGGTTAGGTAAAGGCCAATGGATAGTTGTTGAAGCAGATGAATATGATAGATCATTTTTACAACTAACTCCAACTATTGCAGTTATAAATAACATAGAGTCTGATCATTTAGATATTTACTCAGATATTAATGATATATATGATACTTTTAAGGACTTTGCGAATAAAGTTCCGTTTTATGGATTAGTAGCTCTTTGCTTAGATGATTACGGTTGTAAAGAAATTTATTCTTCAATAAATAAAAAAATATCTACTTATGGTTTTTCTCGACATTCAATGATTAGAGGGGAAGACCCAGAATTCAATGAGAGAAAAAGTTCTTGCAAGGTTTACCACGCCGATGAATTGTTAGGTACTATTGAAATAGGTATGCCAGGATTGCACAATTTAACTAATGCATTAGCAGCAGTTACAGTTGCATTGCAGATGGACATTAATTATGAAGTTATACAGAAGGCTTTGAAACAGTTTAATGGCGTGTTCAGAAGATTCGAAAACAAAGGAACATATCGCAACTGTCTAGTAGTAGATGACTATGGTCATCATCCTTCAGAAGTTAAAGCTACTTTAGAAGCTGCTCAAAAAGGCTGGGGAAAAAAGGTGATTTGTATATTCCAGCCCCATACTTATACTAGAACACAAGACATGGCAGAAGAGTTTGGTATGTCATTCGATAATGCTGATAAACTAATAGTGACAGATGTATATCCCGCTCGTGAATTGCCAATAGAAGGAGTCACTGGTGAATTAATAGCTAATGCTGCTAAGAATTATGGACATAGGAATGTGGAATATGTTCCAGATAAAGATAATTTAAAATCTGTGTTAGACAAACTTATTGACGATGAATACGTTATTCTTACCGTTGGAGCTGGCAATATTTTCAAATTTGCTGAATTATTAGTTAATAGTAAGTAAAACAAAAAATTAGATTAAATATGAAAAAAATACTTTTAATAATAGCATTCACAATTTTTGCTTTTTCAATAACAGACGCTCAGACTTTACAAAATAAAGTTCTGGCTAAAGTTGGTACTGATGAGATAACTTATGGAAGACTAGAAGCTGCCTTTCAAAAGAATATGACCGGTGAAAAAAAGAAACTTTATGAAATTGATAAAGATTCTTTGCATCAATTCCTCAACTTATTTATTGAGTATAGGTTAAAAGTAAAAGATGCTATAGATCGTGGATATGATAAAGAGTCCGAAGTCGTGAAGGAAATTAGTCAAAATAATCAATTACTAACTGAATCTTTTTATTACGATAAAAAAGTTTTTCAACCAGTTGTAGACAAATTATTAGATAGACGCCAATATTACATCAAGTTTGCTTATGTTCTTTTCCCTTATACACAAGAAGCAGAAGGTCAAACTCAATCTGACCCTAAGGAGTATGCACAAAGTGTTTTAGATAGTGTACTCAATAAGAAAATCACATTTGCAGATGCTGCAAAAAACCATGCAAAAGAAAAGACTTTAGCTGATAATGGCGGTGTTGTAAATAGATATTTAATATCTGGGACTATCCAAAAACCAATAGAAGAAGCCCTTTTTTCTATTAGTGTTAATCAAATATATCCAACTTTACTTGAAACATCATACGGTTACTTTCTTTTGAAATTAGTCGAAAAGCAACCGAGAAAGCAAGTCCTAGTAGGGCATATTCTAATTAGCAATAAACAAGAGCAACTTTCAGATACTGAACATAAAAAAGCAGATTCTCTATTGAAATTACTTCGTAAAGGAGCCAATTTTCAAAAGTTAGCAGAATTAAATTCAGAAGATCATGCTAGTGCTATTAATGGTGGTTCACTAGGCGATTATTATGATTTGGCTACCGGATTTGTTACTACACACTCTTTTCTAGATATGCATTTTATAGATGCATTTATGAAATTAAAAGATGGTGAAATATCTGATACTGTCCATACTTCTTATGGAATTCATATTATTAAAAGATTAGATTCGAAATCACCAGATAGAGAAATAGATCTAAAAGATGTTAAGGAATACTACAAGAAAAGTGGTTATGATAATGATAAAAAAGAGTTTTATGAAAATTATGTCAGAACTAATGGCTTAACTTTAGAAAACGAAACTATGAATTTACTTTTATCTAAAGTGAATTATACAAAAACAAATTTAGATAGCAATTGGGCTGAAGAAATCCCAAAAGAAAATTATAATAATAAGCTCTTCTCATTCCAAAATAAATCTTGGACATTAGGTGAGTTTGTCAATTTATTAAGTGATAAATCAAAAACTGAATACAGAGCAACCGCTTTGAACCGAGAAGGAATACAAGGCGCTATTTATAAATTAGTAAAACCACAAGTAATTGCTATGTGGCAATCAGAATTAGAAAAAGAAGATCAAGAATTTAGAAACCTTATTAATGAGTTTCATGACGGTATATTACTCTTTAAAGTAGAAGCAATCGAAGTATGGGATAAGTTGCAATTGGATACTGCAATGGCTCTCGATTATTATAATAATTCAGGTAACAAATTCTTAACTAATGAGAAATATGATATCAGCGAGATTTTTATACTTCAAGATTCATTAGCTCAGTCTCTATATAATAGAGCAAAAGCCGGTGAAGATTTTGCAGAGTTGGCTGCTAAGTTTACAGTTAGACAAGGGTACCGAGAGTTATCTGGTCATCATGGTGAACTAGATGCTGTAGATAATAAATTCTCACGCCAATTAAAAGGCGAAGAAATAAAAGACGGTACAATTATTGCACCCAAACCTTATCAGAGTGGTTTTTCTATTATTAAGATAAACAAAGTTATAAAGCCAAGAGAAAAAACTTTTGAAGAAGCTATTCCTGATATGGCTCCGGCAGTTCAACAATTGAAACAAAAGAAATTAGTTAAAAATTGGTTGAAAGATGTTAGAGAAAGACATAAAGTAGAAATATACGAAAAAACAATAAATGAGATTTATGCTAACAAATCTAAATAAAATAATATTTTTAATATTTGCTGTGAGCTATGTATGTAGCGCTCAAATAAAAGAAGGTGATAAGCTGAATGGGATAGCAGCTGTTGTAGGTAAACAACTTATAACAGATGCTGAAGTAAGAGCTGAAGTAATGACTTTCAAACAAATGGAGCCAAGCAATACATTTAGTGATGAAGAACTGTATGAAAAAGTTTTAGAGAATTTAATAAATCAGAATCTGATGGTAACTAAAGCTCTAGAAGATTCTATTTCTATTTCTGATGAGGATTTAAATATTGCGTGGGAAACTGCACTTAATAATCTTGTAAGACGGTATGGTTCTGAAAAGAGAATAGAAGATGTTTATGGCAAATCAATTAGTAGATTAAAATTTGAATACTCTGATCAGATTAGAAAAAATCTTTTAATCCAAAAACTTCAACAACAAGAGTTTATGGATGTTAAAGCAGGTCCGTCAGAAGTAGAAAAATTTTATAGCGAGTACAAAGATTCTATAGAAACTATACCTGAAAGAATTGAGATATATCATATAGTTAAAAATGTATCATCTAATGAAGGTAAAAAAGAACAAACATTGCAATTAGCTAGGCAAGTTCGTGACTCGATACTTAAAAATGAATTAGAATTTGATATAGCTGCTAAAAGATATAGTGCAGATGTAGCTACTAAGAACGATGGTGGTAATTTAGGTTGGTTCAATAAGGGGAAATTAGTACCTGAATTCGAAAATGCTGCTTTCCAACTCCAGAAAGATGAATTATCATTACCTGTGGAAACTCCTTTCGGGTTTCATATTATACAAACCTTAGAAAAGAAAGAAAATTCTATTAAGACTAGACACATTGTTTTCTCAGTAAAAACAACTGAAGAAGATAATTCTAAAGCAAAAGAATTATTGTTAGATATAAAAAGAAAAGTTGAATCAGGTGAATCATTTGAAAAATTAGCTAAAATATACTCTGATGATAAGGAAACTAAAGGCTTTGGTGGTCTAATAGGTAAACTTACTATAGATAATATTCCAGCAAATATACGTTCGAATATTGAAAGTATGAAAGAAGGTGAAGTTAGCGAACCGTTGACTTATAATGCTGATCCGACAAAAACTTCTTTTCATATTATTATGAAGAAAAGAGTAATAGCTCCTCACAAACCTTCTTTAGAAGAGGATTACGAGTTATTACAAAATTATGCTTCGAACAAGAAAAGACAGGATTTAATGAAAAATTATTTCTTAAAACTGAGAGAGGAAATATATTGGAAACGCTATTAAAGTTATTGATTGCATTATCCTTGGTTACTTTTTTTAATTCTTGTGATATAGCAGGGGTTGGTAAAATTAACTACGACGATAGAGCTGGTAGTGAATTAATGGATTATATAAATCCTGAAAAGAATATTGAGAAGAAAGCAGTTTATGTCTTCCAACTAGAATCCGTAAATGATGACACAGTCCATTATTATGATTCTGACATAAAAGGAACTGATAAGACTAAAATTAAATTTCTAGAGAAATATACATATACTTATAGATTAGGAGATGTAGATTCAATCGAAGTGAAATTATTAAATCCTACTAATAATGAGATATTTAGTCTAACTCGACCTTTCGAATCTGTTACTTTCGTCGCAGAACCTGGAACATATACTCTAAGTGTTAAGAATCTAAAAATGGAAAAAGGTATTAGAAAGATTTTCTATAAACCAGACTATGATACTATTCGTACTTTTGCTATATTCAATGCTAACAACGATGTTATCTTCTCTATTATTACAGAAGATGAATGCAGAGAATGTAAGATGATTGACGGTAATTTCAATAATTTCCAATTAGATAGTGTCGATTTTACTAGTGCAGATTTTCAGAATGCAAATTTACAAGGTGCAAATCTTAAATATAGTGTGTTGAACTACGTTGGATTTCTATCAACTAAAGCAGATACGGCGGATATGTCTTATGTCTTATTAGATTCACCTCGAGATTTGAGGCACTCTAGTTTTGTATTTACTAAAGCAAAAGGTATAAGAATTAATAAAGCCAATCTAAATTTTACAAACTTTTTTGATTGTGATTTGACATATAGTATTATAGAAGATAGTCAGTATAATGATGGTGATATGTTCTCTTGTGATTTAACAAATTCTATACTTCGTAATAACAATTTCACAAATTCAAGTTTTGAATGGTGTAGATTCGACTACTCAGATATTACAGGAACTACTTTTTGTGATTCTGATTTAAAAGATGCTACATTTTTTAAAACAATTGGAGACGCTACTACACTTTGTGTCCCTGATTCGGCTAGAGGTATTAAAATTCAATAAGATACTGCAATAACTGCTAAATCAACCCTTCTAGCACCTGCTTTTAAAAGAATTTCGGCACAATGGTTCGCTGTTGTGCCAGTAGTTAAAACATCATCGATTAGCAGTAATCTTTTGTTATAAATCTCATTTTTATCAACTACTTTGAACTTCTCAGATAAATTTGACTTGCGTTCATCTCTGCTTAATTTAGCTTGAGAATATGTGTATTTTATCCTTATAAGCGAATTTTGACACATTGGAATGGCTGTATTTTTACTAATACTTTGACCAATAATCACAGATTGATTGAAACCTCTTTCTCTTTTCCTAGCGTGATGGATTGGTATAGGTACTATACAATCGTAAGCGTTATAATCAATCAACTTTGATAACATTACACCGAATTCTGTACCTATTTGTGTTATACCCATATATTTGAATTTATGAATAGGATTTAAAATATTATCATTTTCATTTATTTTAAAAAGTGAAATGACTTTGCTTATTGCTAGTTCATCAGGATCATATTCTGACAATAATCTATCTCTTATTGTCAATGGATGAGGGGGAGGGGAAAGCTCAAGTAATCTATCGGAGCTAATATACCTATATTCCCTAGTTTCTGGTAGTATTTCACCTGAAATTAAACATTCATCAGGGTTAACTATATTGAGCAATTTATCAATAATCCCTTGCATTTTTGTCTTCTACTTTAATACAAATTTCTTTGAATTTGTAAATGTAACTATTGTAGATAATAGAATTAATCCAATGTTTTCTAATATTTTAGACCATCCAACTTTTTGTTGAGCATTACCCCCAGAACAACCACAATTAATGTCTAATCCACTAGCAAACGCAAATATCACTCCAAAAGTAAACATTAATAACATCAATGTTGCCAAAAGTCCATTCTCATTTTGATAAATGCCGAATAATAACAATACTCCTACTATCATCTCTGCCCAAGGTAATATAAGAGCTAACAAATGTGAAATGAAATCCGGAGTCATCCCATAATTACCTATTTCGTTTGCGAATTGAGATGGGTCAGCTATTTTAGCTACACCATAAAAAATGAAAATAATACCAATTATTGTCCTAATAACTAATACTAATATTGGGTTGTCTATTAATTTTCTCATAACTTTTTTTACTTTGATTTGTAAGTGGTAACTTTGAGTAATTTATTAATAAAAATTGAAATAATCAAATGCCAATCATAAGATCAATATCAGGACTCAGAGCAACACTCAATGATGGACTAAGACCTGATATATTGACTAAATATGTAGCAGCTTATTGCAACTCACTTCCTAAAGGTGATATAGTAGTTGGTAGAGACGGCAGACCATCTGGTCTTTGGATAGCAGATCTTGTTTGTGCAACTATCTTAGCTTGTGGTAGAAATGTAAAATATTTGGATATTTGCCCAACTCCAACTGTTCAGTTATTGACTGAGAAATCAGAAGCAATTGGTGGAATTTCTATAACTGCTTCACATAACCCAGAAATTTGGAATGGTTTGAAATTCTTAAATAGTAATGGAGTCTTCTTAAATAAAGAAGAAAATGAAAGATTTTGGATTCTTTATGATACTGACGATATTGAATATTCTAATATACCCAATAGCATACCAACAATAGAAGAAATAGATTCAGTACAATTTCATATTGAATCAATAATTAATTCCGGATATTTCGATATTCCTCTCATCAAATCATACTTTGAAAGAAAGAACTATAAAGTTGTAGTAGATGCCGTTAATGCCTCAGGTTCAGTTTTTGTTCCAATGTTGTTAAGAGAATTAGGATGTGAAGTGATTGAATTATTTGTAGATAATAGCGGTATATTCCCACATACCCCTGAACCAATTACAGAGAACTTGGTACTTCTTTCTAAATCTGTATTAGAGAATAATGCAGATTTGGGTATCGCGGTTGACCCTGATGCGGATCGTCTAGTTATCATTGATGAAAAGGGATTACCTATTGGTGAAGAGAAGACGATAGCTATTTCTGTGAAGTCAGTTTTA
>JBFHKR010000025.1:0-25864 GCA_041595255.1 Chlorobiota bacterium | reverse complement strand
GTCATATGACTGATGTTTTGGATAGTTCAAAGCATACGCAATAGGAACTTTCATATTTGGAAGTCCTAATTGAGCTTTTACAGAACTATCTTTGAATTGCACCATTGAATGAATTATACTCTGAGGATGGATTATTACATCTATTGCTTCAACAGGTAATCCAAATAACCAATATGCTTCTATTACTTCTAAACCCTTATTCATCAAAGTAGCTGAATCTATAGTAATCTTACTACCCATAGTCCAGTTAGGATGATTCAATGCATCTTCGATTGTAATACTTTCAAATTTTTCAGAAGGTGTTTTAAAAAAAGGTCCACCACTGGCAGTAAGTATTATCTTTTCTATATCATCAATATTCTCACCAATCAAACATTGTTGTATGGCACTATGTTCGCTATCAATTGGGAAGATATTAACATTATTATTCTTTGCAGCAGTTGTAATTATTTCTCCAGCCGCAACTAATGTTTCCTTATTAGCAAGAGCAACATCAATCTTATTATTGATAGCATTAAGTGTAGGTATTACCCCTGCAAATCCTACCAAGGATGAAACCAGTAAATCTGTAGTTGAATCAGAAGAAATAATTTCTAGTCCCTCTTCACCAAAATATATTTCACCTTCAAATTTGGTAGATGATTTAAACTGACTAAATGAATCTAAATGAGTTATTACAACTCCTTTAGGGTTATAAAGATTACATTGCTTTTCTAATAACTCAATATTCGAATTAGTAGAAAAATAGTTTATTCTAATATTTTGAGATTGGGAAATAACTTCTAGTGTTTGGGTACCGATTGATCCTGTTGATCCCAATATACTGATATTTCTAAAACCCATTCATAAACTCCGAAGTAATATCTTTTTGTTTTTTCAATGAATGGAATTGAAACTGACTAATACTCATACTATCAGCTTGCTTTATATTGATTTTTACAAAGTACTTTATCATTAATTTTGATAATCTTGAGAGAGTACCTTGAGTTAAGTAATCAGCAATATCAGGATGTACGACAAGTTCCAATCTAAATTCTTTAGTTTTAGATCTAAAATTTTTCAACCATCTTTCAATTTGATTTAGTAAAACACTTTTGCTGGTAATTTTTCCAGAGCCACCACAAGTAGGGCAGAGGTCTGATACTTTTTCACTAATATTTTGATTTATTCTTTGACGAGTGATTTGTAATAATCCTAACTTAGTCAGAGGATATGTAACCGTTTTAGCTCTATCTCTTTCTAGTTCTTTATTCATTGCATAATAGACTTTCTTTCTATTTGCAGGGTTTTTCATATCTATGAAATCAATAAGTATAATACCAGCTAAATCACGTAATCTAATGTGTCTAGCAATTTCTTTGAGGACTTCCATATTAGTTTTAAGTGCAGTACCTTCTTGATCTTTATCTACTGAACGGCCCGAATTTATATCAATTACAACCATTGCTTCAGTTTGATCAATTACAAAAGAAGCCCCTGATTTTAAATGAACAGTTCTTCTAAAAGTTTTTGCTATATCTCTTTCAACTCCATACTCATCGAAAAGCGATTTTTTACCTTTATAGTATGTAACTTTATCTAATAATGCAGGACTTTTCTTTTTCAAATAAACAATAATCTCATTATATAGTTTCTTCGAATCAATAATAACTTCAGTTACATCTTTGGTAAATAAATCTCTGATAATACTTGAAGTAAGATGCATGTCTTGATACAATAGAGTAGGAGGTTTAGACATCTCAACCTTCTGCTCCACTTCTTTCCAAGTATTGATTAAACTGTCCCAATCTTCTTTTAATTCGTCATCTGATTTACCATGAGCAGCAGTTCTAATTATACATCCTGACCCTTTAGGTAAAGTGTTACGTGCTAATTTTCTCAATCTAGATCGCTCTTTATGAGACTTTATTCTTTTAGAAACCCCAATCCAATCTTCAAATGGTAAGAATACAACATATCGTCCAGGTAATGAAACTTTAGATGTCACTTTAACGCCTTTTGTACCATAGGCTTCACGAGTTACTTGGACTAATATATTCTGACCTTCTTCTAGGTTGATTTGAATATTCCCAGAACTTTTAGTAGAGAAAGTAGCTTCAGAAGTGACATTTCTTTTTATTGCATGTGTTTTTCTCAGAGCTACATCAGTAGAAATCTCATCATCTGTTTTTTGAGATTTATCAACTGCCTTAGATAATGATTCCGTTTCTGGTTCATCTTCTTCATCTTCATCTTCTATTTCAACATCACTTTCTAGTGATTCATCAATATCAGAAAAATGTAAAAAGGCATCTTGTTTTTGACCTATACTAATAAAAGCAGCATTAAGTCCCTGAACAACTCTATTTACTCGTCCAAGATATATATTACCTAGCAGCTTTTCTTTGTCAGGAAGGTCAATGAAGTATTCAGCAAGTTGTTTATCTTCAGTGATTGCAATTCTTACTTCATTAATTGTCGAATTGATTAAAATTTTCTTATTCATAGGAACAAATATACGATAAAAAATATAAAAAAAGGTCAAGAAATCAGACACACTGCAAATAAACCTACCGCTGCTTCTTTTCAGATCTGACGGAATTTAGCCATTTTCAGTTGTTGACTCTTGACCAATTTTATGTAATGTACGCCGAAAAGGACTCGAACCTTTGACCCACAGCTTAGAAGGCTGTTGCTCTATCCAGCTGAGCTACCGGCGCAAAAAACGATTACAAAAATAACAGAATTTTTATACTAAACAAAATATTATAATACTTTTTTAATAGATTCCATGAATGATTCATAAGAACGTGCACCTTGTATTACTTCCTTTATATCACCGTTCTTGTTTATTATCAAGGTAGTAGGAACATATTGCATACCTCCATAAGCTGCATTCAATTTGTTATCCACATCGACAAAATTTATATAATTCATTTTATTTGAAGTATGAAAATTTTCAACTTTAGCAAATTTGTCTTTAGTAGTATTTCTTTCTAATGCAACTCCAGCAATAATTATATCACTTTTTGCCAATTCTTTTTGTATTTTCATTATATCAGGGATTTCTCCACGACATGGGGGACACCATGTTCCCCAAAAGTTTAAAAAAACAACTTTTCCTTTTGCTAAATCAGAAAATGATTTTTCTTTACCATTTTCTAAATATTTAAAATCAATTAACTTGTCTTTAACTACTTCAGAAACTGAAGATACTTCAAAAACTTGTTTATTAGTACCTTCCGCTGAATTTAAGTCCTTAGTGAGAATACTAAAAACTGATACCATCGTAATTAATGCTAATAATGATACAATAGTTTTTTTCATTTTATACCTTTTATTTTAATATTACTTTTCATTCATATATAACGTATCAAATTGAATAAAGATATTAGATACTTGTCTTTTATATGCACTAAAATTGTTTAAATCGAATTTGTAGTTATTTCTTTATCAGTTTCTAATTCAGAATCTTTCTTTAATACTTGCTTTAATTGTTTTGGTGTCATGTATTTAAACAAAGAAATTAAGAATCCAGCTACTATAAATATTGTGCCTATCCATACCAAATTGATAAATGGTTTGTCAGAAATTTCAAGTATTAGCATTTCTTCAGGCATTGACAATTCCCCTCCCTTTTCTTTGAACATAAATAAGGCACCAGAATTAGCCAAATTTTCTTTATCAGGCATTATTTGCATGAATCCAATTTGTATATTTGTAGTATCTAAATCGTACCAAATAGGATCATTAGTCATTGTTTTCATATTCATTTCTGCAAATATAGTATCTTCTTTTATATATCCTTTATCATTACTTAATCTTACTAAAGTTCCAATCTTCATCTTCTCTTTAGGTCTTCCATCCTCTTGCATAGGACCCTTTTGCATATCTAACATAAGAAAGTCTAACATTTTTATCTTATAGTTAGTATCTAAGCTAATAGGTGCCGAAAGCTGCTTTTTAAGAGCAATAGGCTTGACTTCATAATGTGGAGTTAATGCCATTGCAATATAAATATCTTTAAAAGGAGTCATTTTTACACCTGGTTCAAAGAACGGTGTTTCCATATCATTAAATTCACTCCAAAATGCTACAGGGTGAACTCTAGTTGTATCACTATCCTTTATTATATCGATATTGTATTCATATTTCTCACGGTCATGTTTTTCTAACTCCACTCTCTGTTTACCATTATGCTCAATTCGATATCCTTTAAATTCGGCATATTGTCCATTTCTGATAGAAACTTGTATAGAATCTGAATATGCTCCAGAAGCTAATGCCCCCAGTAATAATAAAGCAAGTCCTGTATGAGAAACGAATCCCCCAATTAATTTTTTATCTTTCTTTACATTTTTTACAATAAATTCTAAATTCACATAAAGTGAAAAACCTACAGCAAATACAAGCATTAAATAGCTAAATTGGTTTACACCCATCATTGCAGAAATCACAGCGAGTAAAATACCTACAGTAACACCTATCATCACTTTTTTAATAATACGAGATAAATCTGTCCTGCTCCATGAAAAATATAGAGCTAAAGAACTAAAAATCATCATTAGAACAGCCAAAGGGAGATTTAATTGATTATACCATTTAACCTCTACTGTAGACTTAGTTATACCTACAATATCTGTAATTATAGGCCAACTAGTACCAAATAAAACTATAAAAGTTATTAAAATGAGAGATATAACACCGAGTGAGACTACAAATTCTTTAGAACTAACTTTAAAATTAATTTCAGGACTTTTTATCTTATTCAGTCTAACGAATAAAGTTATAACTGCCAATAATAAAAATACAACCATGAAAATAAGTAATAGCTGATATACTAATGGTCCAGGTGAAACGAATGAATGTACAGAGGTATCACCTAATACACCACTTCGTGTAAGGAATGTTGCATAAAGTACAAACAAAAAAGTAAGAAATGCTAAAACAAAGTTAGTTTTTATTAGACCACCTGTTTTCTGATGTATATACATTGTATGAACTAATGTAACAGCAGTTAACCAAGGTATCAATGAAGAGTTCTCTACTGGATCCCAAGCCCAAAAACCACCCCAACCTAAAGTCTCATATGCCCATAAACCACCAAGCATCAAACCAAGACCTAAAATTGCCGAAGCAAATAAAGTCCATGGAATTGCTAGTCTAATCCATTTACGATAATCTTTCTTTAATAAACCTGAAATTGCAAATATATAAGGGATTGTCATTGCAGAATATCCCAAGAATAAAATAGGTGGATGTATATTAATCCAATAATTCTGTAATATAGGGTTCAACCCTCTACCTTCTTTGGGCGAAAATCCTACTTCAACGTTTTGATCAGCATAAGTTTGCCACACGTATTCAAATGGACTTTTGAATATTAATATTAGTAATATAAATGAAATAATAAGAACAAAAATTCCCATTGTAACATATTCGTAATTTCGTTCCTTAAGATAAGGAATTAAGAAAAAACCGATTAGAGTTAAAGTTAAACCCCATAATAGAAAAGAACCTTGTTGGCCAGCATAAAATGTAGATATTAATAAATTTAATGGCAAAGTAGTAGAAGAGTATTCCCATACATAAGTCATCTGAAAATTGTGTGATAAAATATTAGATAACAAATACATTGAGATAGCTAACATCGTAGCAGTAACCCCATAATATGCAAACCGACCTAACTTAAGTAGGCCGGGTTTATCTTTTGCTATTAAATAAAATATTCCGGAGAGTACACTCAATCCGAATGCGACGTAAATTAATATTTGACCTAACATTTAACTTTCCTGTAATTCTTCAATAGTACCTTCGTACTTTGAAGGACATTTTGTTAATATTTGATTTGATTTGAATATATTACCTTCATAGTGTCCTTTGACAACTACTTTTGCTGCTATTTCAAAATTATTTGGTTTAACTCCATAATGAAGTACTTTGAATGTGTTACCTGATTCATCTTCCATAAAGAACACAAATTCATTTTTTTCAGAATTATAATTTGATTCTTTATCCTTTAACCAATGACCGTATACTTGTACAGTTTCTTTACTTGCTTTAGCTTCTGCAATAGTAACAAACTCGGTAGTGTTATCTTGGAAAGAAAACATCGCTAACACTATAAATACAACGATTACTATTCCACCAATTAGATATTTTTTATTCATTTTTATCTACATCACTCGTATTATTTAATGAAATTTGTTTCTCTAACTTATTTAATTTTGATTCCGTTTTCATTAAATAGATAAATAAACCGAACCAATTTATCAAAGCAACCACAAGGACGACATATATAGAATTATCATTTAAGAAATTATACATTTTGTTCTCTTAATTTGTTTTCTAACTTTTTTTGTCTGATTTCTATACTTAAATACCAAAAGTAAATAAATAGAAATGCAGCTATCGATAAATAAAATATAAATGCTAAACTCGAATCAACCATATCTGCTTGGGTACTAATAACAGGTCCAGTAGTACCGTCATCTTTGCCACCTGGATGCAAACTAGGCAATAGTCTTGGAATTATGAACATAAGTACTGGAACTGCTATAAAACTAACAATAGAATAAACTGCACTTAGTTTTGCTTTCTTTTCAAAACTGTCTAAAGAATTTCTTAATCCAAAATACGCAAAGTAGATAAGCATAATAACTAAAATAGTAGTTTGCCTCGGATCCCAATTCCAGTAAGCTCCCCAGTTAAACTTTGCCCATATCATACCTGTTACAGTACCTAATATTGTAAAGATTAGACCAATTTTTATAGCTGAACTTGCAACAATATCATCTTCTAATTTATTGTGTTTTAAGTATCTTATTGAAAATATAAGAGAGACTAAATAAGCAATAAATGAAGTCCAATGTAGTGGTACATGAAGATTTAAATTTTTTATTCTATGTTGAAGAGCTTCTATAAAAGGATATTCTAAGAGTGGATTTACTGCAATTATTTTCTTTAGTGTATAAGTATTAGTTTCTTCAATATAATTTAAAGTTGATACTACATTATCACCTACTTCAATACTAGTAAAATCAATGCTTTTCGGCGAAATAACTGTATAGCTATTCTTTTCAAGATTCTTTTTTTCAGTAAAGTGGAAAATCTCACTTGGTATTGCTGTAATTAGAACTTGTTCATTATTTAAAACTATTTCTGATACTATAAATGAAACATCGACATCTTTGAAATCTTCAGTTTTACTCAATCTTCTTGCATCGCTAAAATTTCCTGAAATAGGGGGGAGTATTGTAAATATTAATACTGATGTTACTAGGAAAAAAGTAGTTATTATCCAGTATTTTTTACGAGGTAAAGTTATTCCATGTTTAAAAGCTAATATTATAGGAAAAACTATACAGAAAAGCATTAGTAAGTATCGAATAGCAACCATAATAAAAAAAGATTTCTTGAGTATTTATAGCTACAAATATATGAAATCAATATGGATTTAAGAGTATCTTTATAATTATTATAACAATTGCTTCGTTAAAGTAAGGATGTTTTTTATTTTGCCGTTATTAATTATTTGATAATCAATACTATCAACTAAAGATTTCATTATAAAAATACCTAATCCACCTTTTCTATACTCGTCTCTATATTCAATCATATCAGGGTCTTGCACGAATCTAGGATCAAAAGAAGGTGATTGATCTATTATTTTAACAATAAAATTATTGTCAGAGCTATTCAATTCAATTATTATAAAATCTTCTGGATTATATTTGTAAGCATGTTTTATAAGATTAGTACAAGCTTCATCAACTGCGAGTACTAGTTCTTCCGCTTTATAATTATTAAATCCAAAGTTTGTTGAATTCTCAAACACGAAGTCTCTTATGCTTTCCAAATTCTCTGTTTTAGAGAATGTCTTAAATCTAGCTATATGGTTTAAATTCGTGTTCATCAAATTATTTGGAATATTTTTCAATTGCTTCTTGTTCAGTATTGGTGATATCATATATATGGTTGAATCCTAATAAGTCCATTACATTTTTTACTCTTTCGTTTAACTCTGCAAACTTAATATCCCCATTATTTTCTCTAATATCTTGTATAAAAGACATGAAAACACCTAAACCTGCACTGCTTATATAATCAAGGTTGGACAAATTGAATACCAATTTATTATTTGTATTTAGTATTTTCTCTATCTCTTGTTCGAGTAGAGGAGCACTATGTGCATCTAATTGACCAGATAAATAAAAACAAATTATATCTTGCTTATTTACTAAGTTTATCTTCAAATTGTCATTCATTATAATATCCTTTTCCTTTAATCATAATTGTAAACGTTATAATATTCATATAAGTTTCATTATTATATAACCAAAACTAGTTATATATTAGAATATCAACATAAACATAATATCCAAAATGATACCAATTTTAACATCTAAAGAAATGTATTCCTTGGATAGTCACTTAATTAATAACATCGGATTCGAATCTAAGTTATTAATGGAAAGTGCTGCTATTTATATATCCAGCCAAATTAAAAAAATAATCCCGAAAAATTCGAATATACTAATACTTTGTGGTATAGGAAATAATGGGGGAGATGGTTTAGCTATTTCTAGACATTTGATGAATAATTATGATATAAATTTTACTTTGATTGGAAATATGTCCAAGCAATCAGAAGATAATAAATATAATTATAACATACTTAAATCATTGAAAATTAAAGAAATTAAACCATCTGAAATAGAATTTGATAAATATACTTGTATTATCGATGGATTATTGGGGATTGGGTCTAAGCCACCATTGGATGGAGATATAGTAACTGTATTAAATAAGGCAAATAATAGTAGTTGCTTGAGAATAGCAATAGATGTACCTACAGGTCTAAATGTTGATAATGGAATAGCTCATTCTACGACCTTCTTAGCAGATTATACATTTACAATGTATGCTGAGAAAACAGGTCATTATTTAAATGATGGTAAAGATTTCTGTGGGGAAATCATAGTAATTGACTTAGGTATACCAAATAAATTAATTGAATCATATTCAAGTATATCTAAGTACAATAATTTACTGCAGATAAAGAGAAAATATAACAGCTCTAAATTTGATTACGGAAAATGTGTAGTTATAGCTGGTTCTGAATTTATGTCTGGTGCTGCAGCATTGACATGTAATTCAGCAATTTCTGCTGGTGCTGGCTTAGTCTATTTAATAACAACTAAAAGGAACCAAAGTATATTTCCAGAAATAATAACTTATGAAGTAAATGAATTAAATAAGAATGTTTTAGATAAATCTGAATTGACTAAATTATTAGAGAATTGTAATTCTATAGTAATCGGACCTGGGTTAGGTAAATCTAAAGATATAACTCAAATGATATCAAGCATATTAAGCAATTATCCAGAAAAAAGGTATATAATAGATGCTGATGGAATCTCAGCTTTAGATTGTAATAAATCATATAATAAAAATATTACTATAACTCCACATATTGGTGAATTTGCTAATCTTATTAATCTTGATAGAATTGAAATAGAATGTGATCTTGTAAATCTAGTTAAAGAAACAGCATTAACAATGAATATAAACATAATATTAAAGGGTTCAACTACAATAATTTCTAATGGGGAAGAAGTAATATTAGTAACAGAAGGTGTACCTGAAATGGCTACTGCTGGTTCAGGTGACGTCTTATCAGGTATTTTAGGTGCTCAGATTAATTTCAATCAAAAAATTCCAATTTTAGAGTGCCTTGCAAATGGTGTTTTAACTCATATAACAGCAGCTAAATATATTTTAAATAAAAAGAACCATATTATAGCATCTGATATAATAAAAGGATTGCAATGTATAGAGTAATTTATAGAATGATTTATTTTTTACCATGGATTTTATTTTCATTAACAATCATTTATTTATCACATCAAGAACGAATTGACTTCCTTGATAATACAATTTATTTAAGTGATAAATTAATACATTTCGTAGCATATTTCTTTTATGGACTTTCTATTCAATTTGCTCTAGTTAATTCAAATAATTATGATAGAAAGAAATATTTCTTATTGGTAATATTAATTGGAGCTTTATTTGGAGCTTCTGATGAAATTCATCAATATTTCATTGAAGGAAGATCTTCGGAATTTTTAGATTGGATAGCAGATACACTTGGAGTCGCCACATCATTATTAATTAAAAACGTAGTCTTGTGGATTAAAAATAGAGTAGGTTTAATATTGAATTTTTAATATCTTTCCATAAAAAGGGTGAGGGTATTAGAATAAGTTAGTTTACATAATATAGATTATGTGTTATATATAATGGTCTATAGAGACGCTCTTATACCTATAAACGCTGACATTCGTCCTGATTTGCTTCTATCTCTTCTATGTGAATGAAATCTATTATTCGTTATGGTACATTCGTTATATGATTCAATATTATTTTTTAAAACTCCTGAGTCTAATAATTGTTTTAGAATTTCAGAGCGATTATCAAAATAGTATTTACCCTCTATTCTAGCAGTAGTTTTGGGAAATATATCTTTAAACTCTTCACCAACTTCATAATTATCTACACTAGCTGATGGAGATAAATAGATTAATAAATTTGATGGATTAGAACCGTAAGTCACTTTCATTTTATTGATAGTTTTTCCTACTATATTCAATTTAGTTCCTTTCCAACCAGAATGTATAGCAGATATTGCATTGTTTATTGCGTCGTATACTAGTATAGACTGACAATCTGCTATCGATGTATTATATAATTTTCCAATCTTATTACTTATTATGGAATCAGATTCTTGAATTTTACTATTATTATTATCTATTAATACAATATCGGAATGTATTTGTTTTTGGTAATAAAAGCTTTCAAAATCTTTGCTAAAAAATGTTTCTAACTTTTTTCTACTAAGATAGATAGATTCATTATTAAAAGATTGAGTTTCGAAATATGATTCTTTAATATTATCTGTATTATAACCGGTTGCTATGCCAGCAATTATGTTATCTGGAAATATGCTTGGTATAACTAAGTCAATGATCATATTTATCAATCCTGCATATATTATTGTGTTTTATCAACTTAGAAAGACTGTTAGTCTGCTTAATTGAAATAAAGTTACTAGTTATTTTAGTTCTCATGGATAGATTATCTTCAAAATTGATTGAAACATTACCTGTTTTTAATAAAGTTATTTTCTTTTTACTATTTATCAAATAATTTGCGAGTGCATTATCAAAATAATAATAATCATATTTCTTTCTATCTACTATAACTAAATATACATTATTTAGATTTTCAACTAAAATATAAGTATTCTGTTCTCTTGGTATTATCAAAAGTTTAGCTTGATTCTTTACTGATATATTTAAGACTATAAAAACAGCTATTAAAGAGACAGACATTCTGAATAGAAACCTTTTAATATTAATTGAGGTAAGAATATATAATAACAAAACTGAAGATACGATTGAAAGAACTATTAAATCCGAATTATCTAAATCAAAAGATCCACTGAAATATGATAAATATTTATTTATTTCTAATCCAAGATTAATTGAAAAATATGCTGTATTACCAAAAAGATTTGAAAAAGGGGCACCTATAGAAGATAAAATTACGAAGAATATACTTTGAAATGACGCGAATGTCATTAATGGCAATATTATTAAATTTGCAATTGGGTAAATAAATGAAAATGTATTAAAATAATAGGCCGTTAAAAAAGCTGTAGGAATAGTTGCTGCAAAAGATATAGCAAATGAAGACGACACTATTTTAATAAACATATTATCATAAATAAATAGCTTACAAATAGTTAAATAAATTGGTTTATACAATAAAATAATCCCAGTAATAGCAAATACAGATAATTCGAAGCTAATTGAATAAACAATAGTTGGTTCTAATATTATATATAATAAAACAGTAAATAAGAGGATGTTAATTGGGTTAGGTACTTTACCATAATAAATAAGGAAAGCTGCAAATGTTGCCATTATAGCTGCTCGTATTGCAGACGGATGTCCACCTGTAAGAATCACGAATCCCCATATTAGAAAGCTAAAAATTAATAGTTTAGTCAATCTATTATTTATAAAACCAATAAAAGTAAAAACAATCAAAGAAAAGATACCTACATGCAATCCGCTTATTGCTAACACATGCGCGGTTCCAGTTAATGAAAATATTTCTTGTGTCTCTTTTTCTATACCTGTCTTATCCCCTGTTGTTAATGCTATTATAATACCAGCAATATTGGGATCAATAATCGTCTTATTTACATTTTCTATTATGTAAGATCTAATATTGTAGAGAAATGTATTAATATTAAATTTGTTATTACTTATAGCAAATTTATTCGAATTAGTAGTGGCAAAGAATAGTGATTTATTTGAAATTAAGTATGATTTTTCATTAAAATCTTCATAAAGTATTTTAGGTGAACCCACTCTAAATATTGAATTAGAAATAAATTCAATTCCTGGTTTTAATAAAACTTTATTTTCCTTATCAAATAAAGTTATAATCGTATTACATGAATGTGGCTCATCAAATATAGAAGAATATATAACACCTTGAGCTATAAACCGCTTATAGCTTTTATTTATGTTTAGAATTTCTATAATTTCAGCTTTATACACACCTTCAAATGAGTTAGATATATTATTATCTAAGCTTCTTAAATTATATAGTTCTATATTAGAATTTAAATTGACACCTATTAATATGGCTAGGATACCATATTTAATACTGTTAGAGGTTGTATAGAAAAACGCTATTAATAATGAAATTATAGATAATGAAATAACAATATAAATATGAATAGAAAAAATATACCCAACTAAATAGCCAGTTATAAGATAGATAAGAAGTTTTAAAAGTGGATATCTCGTATTCAAATATTACTCATTTTTTCTCTTTTTTCTATTTTCAAATAAATGTTTTCTTAACTCATGTGCAAATTTTAATTCAAACATTTGAAATTTAGCGAACTCTTTTTCACTTAATAAACTTCTGGCTTCATTTAGTTTGTCCTTCTGAATATTAGATATTTTCTCTAAGTTGCTATATAATTCATCATTACGCTTTATGAGTTCATTCTCAGACAATTTTTCTAAGTCTTCACCTAATTTTTTGCTTAATGATTTGATTTTTTCATTTAAATCTCTCAATTCATTTTCATATTTAGTAACTATTATTAGTAATTTATCTGATTTCGATTCGTTCAAATCCATATATTCGAGTAGTTTTACTTTTTTTAATGTAAGCATTCTTTCGTGCATTTTTAATGGTTGTGAAAATGCAAAAATCGAAGCAAGTAAAAATATTACTATATTATAAATTAAAGTCTTCATTGTCCAATTCATCCAAAAGTTCATTAAATTCAGTTTCTGAAATTTCATTTATATAATTATAAATAGTAGTACTAGAGGTGTTATTAATAATATCAGTATTAATATCCTCTATTTCTTCTACACTATTTTCAAGATAAAAGTCATTTTGATATGGATCATAATAAGAGACATCTACATTTTCAAAAATAATATTTGCTTCTTCGACAGATAATAATGTTTCGGGTAATTTATTATCTCTCTCTATATCATTTAATTCTATTTGCCGCATAACAAAGAAAAAACCAACAACTATAATAATAGGTAGTGAAAGTTTTAATATATTCTTTCTAAGATTAATATTGCCATTTAAAGCATATTGTTTTTGTTTCACTAAATAAGGAAGATTCGATGTTTTATTTTCAAATTCATTAATAAGCTTTTCTTTATTGACCTTACTAAAAGCATTTCTTATTTCAATAATTTCTTCTTTTAGTTCAGGATATTTATTTAGATTGCTTTCAAATATAGAAGCTTCATTCGCACTTAATCTCCCAAAAGCATAATCAGTTATGAGTTCAAGCATCTCATCTCTATTTAATTCTTTCATAATTTAGTATCTCCTAATTTTGATGAGAGTTTTTTTACTGCATGAAAGTAATTAGCCTTTAATCCACCTACAGAAGTTCCTAATAAATTAGAAATTTCAGCATAAGATAAATCTTCAAAATATCTAAGTGAAAATACTTCTCTTTGTTTCTCAGGTAACTTTGCTAACTCTTGCAATAGCAGTTTGTTTGATTCTTTGGATTCTAGATGATCTTGAGCATTTAATTGATATTTATCTTCAATTTCAAAGGCAATTTCTTTATCTATTCTTAAAAATTTTCTCAATGATTTTTTGCGAAGAAAGTTCTTACTTTGATTAGCTGTAATTGAGTAAATCCAAGTTTGAAGACTACTGTGATTCTTGAACGTATGTAACTTCGATAATACTTTTACGAATACGTCTTGAGAAATATCTTGAGCATCGAATTCATTTTTAACATATCTATAGGCCGTAAAATAAACGAGAGAGCTGTACTTTCTTATTAAAGCGTTTGCAGCTCTATCGCTTTTAGATTTACAATATTCATTGACTATCTCTTGGTCAGTATCATATAACAATGAAATATATCCCATAATTTATATCAAGATAATTTATTAATATACCAATAAGACAACGAAATACAAAGAAGGTTTAATTTATTCAAAAATTAATTAGGGTTTTGATATATCTAAGATTTCATATTTTATAGTTCCAGCAGGTGCAACCATCTCAGCTTCTTCACCTATAGACTTACCCATAAGTGCTTTTCCTAAGGGAGAATTAACAGATATCTTATTTTGTTCGAAATCTGCTTCAGCTGCACTAACAAGTTGAAATGTCATTTCTTTATTGACTTTTTTATTTAAAACTTTTACTTTTGACAATATATAAACTTTATCATCAGGAAAATCAGAAGGATCAATAATTTCTGCATTTGAAAGCAGTTGACTTAATTTTGCTATTTTCATCTCAAAAAGACCTTGCTCTTCTTTTGCTGCATCATAATCAGCATTTTCAGATAAATCACCATGAGATCGGGCATCGCCAATTTTTTGAGCGATTTCTCTTCTACCTTTGGTTTGCATTTGTTTTAGATTTTCTTCTAATTCGCGATATTTCTCTTTGGTCATATAGTTTTTATCAGACATATTGGTTCTCCTTTTTAGTTACATGTTTTTTAGTAAATGACCCATTTTATCTTTTTTCGTCTTCAAATAAGACTCATTATGTTTATTAGCTACGATTTCAATTGATTTGGTATCAACAACTTCTAATCCATAACTGTTTATCCCAACTCTCTTTTTAGGATTATTAGTCATTAATATCATCTTTCTAACCCCAAGGGAATGTAATATTTGAGCACCAATCCCATAATCTCTAGCATCCGCTTTAAATCCAAGATGTTCATTAGCTTCTACTGTATCCATTCCTTCTTCTTGAAGTGCGTAAGCTTTAATTTTATTTATTAATCCTATCCCTCTCCCCTCTTGTCTCATGTACAATAAAACACCTTTACCATTTTTTTCAATGTTTATAAGTGCCTGTTCTAGCTGGGGGCCACAATCACATCTAAATGAACCGAAAACATCACCTGTTAGACATTCTGAATGAACACGTACTAATATAGCTTCATCTTCTTTCCATTCACCTTTCACTAGAGCTAGATGTTCTTTACCATCTACAATATTTTCGAAAACATGTAGTTTAAAATCACCGAATTCAGAAGGTATATTTGCTGCTGCTACTTCTTTTACCAAGGTATCTTTTTGAAACCTGTAAGCAATTAAATCCTTTACAGTAATTATTTTCAAACTATACTTTTTCGCAAATTCAACTAAATCTGCTTTTCTAGCCATCGTCCCATCTTCATTAATCACTTCACAAAGAACTCCTACAGGTTTCAAACCAGCTAACCTCATCAAATCAACAGTTGCTTCGGTATGTCCTGCTCTTCTAAGGACTCCACCAGATTGAGCAATTAAAGGAAATATATGCCCAGGTCGACCTAAATCACTAGGTTTTGTGTCCTTATTGGCTAGCGCTCTAATTGTATGAGCTCTGTCTACAGCTGATATACCTGTTGATGTATTATGTACATAGTCAACTGATACAGTAAATTTCGTCTCATGCAAAGCAGAGTTATTTTTAACCATAACTTCTAGCTCAAGTTCTTTAGCTCTTTCTGGTGTAATAGAAACACAAATTAAACCTTTACCTTGAGTTGACATAAAATTCACCATTTCTGGTGTACATAGCTCTGCTGAGCAAATCAAATCACCTTCATTTTCACGATCTTCATCGTCCATTACTACAATCATTTTACCGGAAACTAAATCGGCTAATGCACTTTCTATCGAATCCATATACCACCTATAAAAAATCTTTCATCTATAAAAAAAGATGAAAGATTTTCTTAATTATTCTAATAAACTAACTATTTAATTGCTGATACTGCAGCTTTTTCAAATCTTACTTGAACATTGTCAGCAATTTGAACTAAGAATGTATCTTCACTTACATCGGTAACTGTTCCATGAATCCCAGTAGATGTAATGACTTTATCACCTTTTTTAATTCCATCTATCATTTTCTTGTGCTCTTGTTGCTTTTTCTTTTGAGGACGAATCATTAAGAAATACATTATAGCAAACATGGCACCAAAGAAAATCAACATTGACCACATTGAATCGCCACCACCTTGTGCACCATTAGGAGCCATTGCAAAAATAGTTTTAATCATTATTCTATATCCTTTTTTCTAATTGTTTAATCTTTATTCTGCAAATTTACTATAATAATTACTCAAGTAATAATTTTTCCATTCAATAAAGTCACCTTTTTGAATATGATATCGTGCTTGGTCAATTAACCACTTGTAAAATGAAAGATTCTGTTGTGACGCTATAACATTACCAAGTATTTCATTCGTTTTAATTAAGTGTCTCAGGTATCCTTTTGAATAATTGATACTTGCATGATTAGTCAAGCCTGAATCTATAGGTGTATCGTCCATTATATATTTAGAATTTCTAATATTTACTACTCCAGTTGTAGTAAATAATTGACCATTTCTTGCATTACGAGTAGGTAATACACAATCGAACATATCTATGCCTCTTTCTATACACTCAAGTATATTTTCAGGTTTCCCCACCCCCATTAAATACCTAGGTTTATTTTTGGGGAGGTGGTCAGTACAAATATCTGTCATTTCATACATTATTTCAGCTTCTTCTCCTACAGAAAGACCTCCTATCGCATTTCCATCGAAATCCATGTCTGTCATTCTTTTACAATATTCTATTCTTAGATCTTTTTCCATTCCACCTTGGCCAATCCCAAATAAGAACTGCTTATGATTATACCTTTGTTTTTGAAGCTCAAATTCATTTTTAGAGTCTTGTGCCCATTTCAAAGATAATTTCATAGATTTTTCAACATAATTTCTTTCTGCGGGATATTCAACACATTCGTCTAATACCATACAAATATCAGAACCTAGTATTTTTTGAATTTCAATTACTTTTGATGGTGTGAAATAGTGTTTAGAGCCATCAATATGTGATTTGAACTCAACTCCTTCATCTGAAATGTGTCTAATATCTTGTAGTGAAAAAACTTGAAATCCACCACTATCTGTTAATATTGATCTATCCCAGTTCATAAATTTGTGTAGACCACCATAATGAGATATTACATCCATACCAGGTCTCAAATACAAATGATATGTATTCCCTAATATTATGTTATAATCCATTTCTTCTTTGATTATTCGCTGGTCAACAGCTTTTACAGTACCTACAGTACCTACTGGCATAAAAACAGGTGTGTTAATAACAGAATTATCTGTGATTATTTTTCCGATTCTTGCTTTAGATTTTGTATCTTCTTTTATTAATTCGAACAAATTTTCATAATTGTTTTGTAAAAAAATCAAACTAATAATTTATTTTTAATTACAGTTTTATTATTATTGTTATTCAACAAATAGAATAAATAATTATATGTCAAATCAAAATCAAACTCTTTTTGATAAATTAAATATACAAGATGCATTTCGCTCCGTAGAAAATGATAATTATATACGGAAATCGAAACTAATTAGGTATACTATACTACTAATAACGCTTATAGGTACAACATTCTTCTTTTCTTACCACCTTGGGACAGATTTATTTAACGGTGCAGGACAAAATATTACTGAAGGACAACTATGGAATAGTAAAGCTTTGATTGCTGAAAAATCATTTCCGTTATTAAAAAGTAGAAAAAAATATAATTTAGAAATAGAGAATATAAAAACTGAAGTACTACCCAATTTTAAAGTCATTAAAGGAACTGATGAAAGGGTAATACAAGAAATCCAATTAATTTTAGATACAAGTTTTGTTTTTAAAAACTACAATTATAATGAAAAAATAAAAAAAGATTACAGTGAAAATCAAAACAGGTTAAAGAGAAAACTTAAAGAAGAACTAAGTCAATATTATTCAAAAGGGATATTAGATAAAAGTAAATCTGATTTCAATAATACTTCTCTTTACGCTGTAAATGATAAAAATGAACAGACAATTTTAAATTTTGATAATGTATATCAAATTGAAGAAGTAGAACTTAGGATAAAAAATCTTCTTAAATCAGAAATAAATGAACAAGTTAATAGTGATTTAAGTTCGCAGGTTATAAAATTTATTCAACCAAACCTCATATTTTCACCAAACCTTACAAATGAGAGAGTTAAGCTTGCTGTTAGTAATGTCCCCAAAAATGAAGAGTTAATATCAAAAGGTCAAGTTTTAGTAAGAAAAAACGATAGACTTTCTGAAAAACAAGTTCGAGTACTAAAATCCTACTTTAATTCAATCGATGCATCCGAAGAAAAAAGTAATTCTTTATTCTTAATGCTTGGTAGTTTAGGTCATGCCTCTCTAATATTGCTGCTATTAGTCTTTTATTTAAAAAACATAAGAAATAGAATATTCACTGATAACTTTCAATTGATCATACTTTGTTTAATATTTATAGCTACTGCATTATTATCTTGGTTATCATTAGAAATAAACACCACTTTCAGTATTGAATATCTAATTTTTATACCTGCTTTCTCTATGATGGCGGCTATAATATTTGATTCTAGAACAGCCTTTTACTTTACAGTTACATTGGCTTTATTAGTTGCAGGAGTAAGAGGTAATGATTATTCTACTGCTTTAATGCATTTGTTTGCAGGCGCAGTAGCTTCATATACAGTTAGGGATATTCAGAATAGAACACAGATGTTCAAATCTATATCATTCATATTTCTTGGATATGCATTTCCTCTCCTAGTATTCTATTTCGAAAGATCTTCAAATTTGACAGAACTTTTGAATAATACTATTATAATTTCTGCTAATTCTATACTCTCCCCTCTTATAACTTTTGGATTGATATTTATTCTAGAAAGATTTTCTAACTTTTCAACTGATTTACAGTTAAAAGAATATGATAATCCTGACCATCCGTTGTTAAAGAAAATGAGTGATATTGCACCTGGTACTTACCAACATAGTTTGAATGTAGCAATGTTAGCAGAGAGATCTGCAATTGCGATTGGAGCTAATCCTGTATATTGCAAAGTTAGTAGTCTATTTCATGATATTGGAAAAATGAAAAAACCTGAATATTTCGTTGAAAACCAAATAGATATTGGGAATAAACATGATCAAATGCCTCCAAAGAAAAGCGCGAAAATAATAATAGACCATGTAACTTATGGAGTTGAATTAGCTAAACAATACAAACTCCCTAATAGAATGATTGATGTTATTCTAATGCATCATGGAACTACTTTAGTTCAATACTTTTATAATAAAGCACTAGAACAAACTGATGATCCTTCTTCTGTACACGAAGAAGATTATAGATATCCTGGTCCAAAACCAAAGACTAGGGAAGCTGCTCTGATTATGCTTTGTGACACAGCAGAAGCTATTTCACATGTTCGTAATTATACTAGTGATGAACTTGATGCAATTTTACAAAAAGTAATTTTGGATAGAATTTCTGATGGACAATTTGATGATTCAGGGATTTCTGTAAAAGATTTGCAAACTGTTAAATTTACTATAGTAAAGAATCTAATAGGTATGGGTCATAAACGAATTCAGTATAAAGAAGCTCCAAAATCTATCAAGACTGACTATGAAATCTAAGCTTGAATTACCTATTAGCTTAACTAAGCATCTAAAGGCTTTCTTATATTATATTGAATTAGAAAAAGGTCTAGCAGAAAATACAATTTCATCTTATAAAAATGATTTAACTAAATTAATTGAGTATTCATTTGATAATGGTATCTCTTACTATCAAGATATATCGTTAGAATTATTAGAAAACTTCTTTAATCAATTGTATGAGATAGGGTTAAATAACTCATCTAGAGCAAGATATTTATCTGCTATTAGAGAACTATTCAAATACTTGAACTACAAAAAAGTTATAGTAGACAACAAAACTGAAAAACTTGATTTACCGAAGCCAAGTAGAAAAATTCCTGAAGTTCTTTCTTTTTATGAAATTTCTATGATACTTGATTCTATTGATATTCATACACATCTTGGGATTAGAGATAGAGCAATGCTTGAAACTCTGTATGCTTCTGGATTAAGGGTGTCAGAGTTAATAGGAATTAAAGAAAGAGACATCTTGTTTGATGAAGGAATTGTTAGAGTTTTTGGTAAAGGTTCAAAAGAACGAATAGTTCCAATTGGTTCCAGTGCATTAATATTTATTAGGCAATATTTATCAGAAGTTAGATTTCATCTAAAAAATTCGAATAAAAATTCTGAAGAATTATTCTTGAATTCGAGAGGTGGTAAACTCAGTAGAATGGGAGTATGGAAAATAATTGATAAATATGTCAAAATGACTAGTATTGAAAAAAATGTTCATCCACACACTTTTAGACATTCATTCGCTACTCACCTTCTAGAAGGGGGGGCCGATTTGAGGGCTGTACAAGAGATGTTAGGTCATTCAGATATATCAACAACTCAAATATATACTCATATTGATAACCAATATCTTAAAGAAATACATAAAAGTTTCCATCCACGTGCCTAATTAATTTATAAATATTTTCTTGACATTACCATTTATATTTATAAAATATATTCCTTTAATAAATTCACTAATATCTATCTGGAATTTATTGTAATTCGAGTAAGAAGTAAATATTTCATTTCCAGTTAAATCGAAAATAACTATTCTATTGAAATTGTTTGCTGTAGATACATTTAATAAATCTGTATGTATTAATGGATTTGGATATATATGAATTGAATTATTATGACTTAAAGCTTCCGATGATGACAGTTTATAATCACAAGATGTTAGAAACTCGTTTATATTCGAATTTTCAGCTTCAGTATTAAATTCATTCAATTTTCTTGGTAAACCTATGGGTGGCCAGTTATTCTCATTATAATAATCTAATTTCTGCAATATATAAAGCGATTCTAAAGTTATATAATCCGTATTTACTGGAGTTACTTTACCTTTTATATTATTACCAAATTCAAAGTGATCACTCCCACTTAGAAAATAATTTCCCATCAAAAAATTAGAATTTGTTATTTCATTTCCTATAAAATTCTGACTATTAGATGGTGTACCAGGGTTCATAAATAATCCATATAGCTCTGCCCTATTTCTGAGGAATGTATTATATTTCCCATTTTGTCCGTGTGAATCGTCAATCACAATATGTTGTATGGTATTTCCTTCAAAAAGATTAGAATATGGATAATTACCATGAAGAACTAAGTCTCCCGCCGAATTAGATGGTAAGGTGACATCTGTCCAAAATGGATTTTTAGAGTAATTATAACTAATTACATTTCCATTAGCTCCTGCTTGTAGTATCATAGAGTGTCTAAGGTGATTAAACTGATTATTATAAATCAGACACTCACTAGTTGCGAACTGTAGCATCACACCATAGGCCTTTCCACCTCCACCATAATCGAATCCATCTTGGAAGTAAGAACCAGTTACTTCACAGTTCAATGAGTTAGCTATTGTTATATGTGCAAAGTTGGAATTATAACTTTTTACACATGATACTGAAGCTTTTTTAACATAGTTGAAATATATATTATTAGTCTGAGACTCAGTCTGATCCTTTCTAATAATTGAAATATTGGAAATATTAATATTCTCAACCAAATTCAATGTTATAAATCTAGGTATGTTTTCTATGCTAAAATTTCTTCGAACTTCTGACTTTAATTTGATTAAATTATTTTCAACTGATTCTATTTCAATTATTTGGCCAGTAGAATACTTCGCCCAATCAGATGTAATCTTATCTTTATCTTCATCAAATAAATAAATGAAATCTCCTTTTTTAAGATTATGATTTTCAATTTTAAATGAGATTGATTTTGATTGTAATGCAATGGGTAAAAAGGTTGTGTCCTTATTAGTATTTCCAATAGAGGAAAGTAAATGATAAAATCCACCTAGATCAAATTCGAATATAGTAAGTTCAGAAGATTCGCCTACTATTGAAGTGTTAGAAGGAAGTATAATTGGTTCAGAAAAATTATAAATACCATTTCTAAAGTATATTCTATTGAATCCTAGCTTATTATTTTCAAGTATATAAGTTATAGTTTCATCATCAGAATAATTATATTTATTTTTAATTTCATAGAAATCATGTTCAATATAATTATCTGTATTCATAGATTTTACTCCTACATTAGACCAATTTGCCAACCTTTCTTTCGGAATATCTTGCGCAATAATAATGTTAAAGTTTATAATAAATATTAAGAATATAATTCTCATATTTACATCCTAAATATACCAAATTGATGATCTTCTATTTCTTTGTTAAGTGAAATAGATATATTCATGGCTATAATATTTCTGGTATCTATTGGGTCAATAATTCCATCATCCCAAAGACGTGCTGACGAATAATATGGAGTTGCTTGAGATTCATACAAATCAATTATTGGTTGTTTTATTTCATTAATCTCTTCTTGAGTCAATTTTTTACCAGATTTTTCTAATGATTTGATTTTCACATCTGTTAATACACCTGCAGCTTGCTCACCACCCATTACTGATATTTTACCAGTCGGCCACATCCATAAGAAATTAGGATCGTATCCTCTACCACACATAGCATAATTTCCAGCTCCATAACTTCCTGCTACTATCATAGTTACTTTCGGAACATTAGCATTTGCAACCGCATGTACTAATTTTGCACCATCTCTAGCTATTCCACCATGTTCATACTTTTTACCTACCATAAAACCTGTTATATTCTGCATGAAAAGTAATGGAATCTTTCTCGTACAGCACAACTCAATAAAGTGAGCTCCTTTTAAGCTAGATTCAGAGAATAATACTCCATTATTTGCAATTATTCCAACTGGATAACCCATTATTCTAGCAAAACCAGTTACAAGAGTTTTACCATAATTTTCTTTGAATTCTTGAAACCTACTTCCATCAACTATCCTTGCTATAACTTCTTTTATATCAAACGGAGTTCTGATGTTTTTTGGTATGATACCATATAGCTCATTCATATCATAATAAGGCTCTTCTACCTTATCTCGTTTTATATGGTATTTCGTTCCCTCATCAAAGTTCTCGACTATATTTCTTGCTATCTGAAGTGCATGATCATCATTCTCTGCAAGGTGGTCTGCTACTCCAGATATTTTAGTGTGTACCTCTGCCCCACCCAATTCTTCAGCTGTTACCTCTTCACCAGTTGCGGCTTTTACTAAAGGTGGACCACCAATAAAAATAGTTGCTTGATTTCGTACCATAATTGTCTCATCACTCATAGCCGGGACATAGGCTCCACCAGCAGTACATGATCCCATAACCACAGCTATTTGAGGAATCCTCATCTTTGACATTTGTGCCTGATTGTAGAATATATTTCCAAAATGCTCTTTATCAGCAAAAGTTTCTGATTGGTAAGGTAAAAATATCCCGCCGGAATCTACTAAGTAAATACAAGGAAGATGGTTTTTCATCGCGATTTGTTGAGCTCGTATGTGTTTTTTTATGGTCATAGGGAAATAAGTACCTCCCTTTACAGTAGCATCATTAGCTACTATCATACACTCGACACCCTTGATTATACCAATACCTGCTACCATACCAGCAGATGGTGCCATATTATCATATAAGTCATAAGCAGCAAAACCACCAATTTCTAAGAAAGGAGTATTCTTATCACATAATTTTTTTATTCTATCTCTAACTAATAACTTACCTCTATCAGTATGTTTTTTTCTACTGTGCTCTGTACCGCCTAATTTGACTTCTGAAAACCTAGATTTTAATTGATTGACTAACTGAATGTTATATTCATAATTCTCTTTATAGTCAGGTGAGCTTGTTGAAACTTTAGATTTAATTCTTTTCATATTATATTCTACTTATTTGGTATTTTAGATTGATTATAAATATAAGAATAATATTGAATAATTTTTAATTCTATTTTTTAGGTATAATAAAAAATGCCCTAATTTATAGGGCATTCTATTTATTAAATACGTATATATATTTATTTATTTAGATACTTTAGCAAATTCATCTAAGAATATAGCCGATGCTTTTATTCCACCGAAGTAATGACTCAAATTAAACTTTTCATTCGGTGAGTGAATGTTATCTCCATCTAATCCAAGGCCCATAAGTACAGCTGGAGCTTTTAGTTCAGCTTGGAACATTTCTACTATTGGGATAGACCCACCTTCTCTCATATTAACAGTTTTATATCCAAAAGCAGACTCTAAAGCTATCGATGCTGCTTTGACACCAGGACTATCTATAGCAGCAATAACTGGATTACCTCCATGATGACCATGAATCTCGATTTGCATATACTCAGGTACTAATGATTTGATATGGCTAATAGCCTTGTCTGTAATTTCTTGCCAAGTTTGATTAGGAACTAATCTCATTGATATTTTTGCAGTAGCTGTTGAAGGGATAATTGACTTGTGACCTTCATCTGTATAACCACTAAACATTCCATTTATATCAAGTGTTGGTCTTGAAGAAGCTCTAAGTACAGAAGAATATCCCTTCTCCCCTGTTAATCCTTTTAGTCCTAATTCTTCCGTATATTCTTTTTCATTGAATGGCAAAGATTCTAAAGCTTTTGTCTCTTCTTCATCTAGTTCAACTACATTTGTGTAAAAATCCTTGATAGTTATTTTACCATCTTCATCGTGTAGCTTAGCTATTAGCTTACATAATTCATTTGCTGGATTAGGAACGGCGCCACCATATTGACCTGAGTGAAGATCTCTATTAGGACCAGTTAATGTCATTTCAATTACAGCAATTCCTCTCAAACTATATACTATAGATGGAATTTCGTCAGCGAACCAAGATGTATCAGATATTAATATAGTATCACATTTAAGCTTATCGGTGTTTTTCGGTAAAAACTCCATGAGTGCAGTGCTACCAGATTCCTCTTCACCTTCTATTAATAACTTAACATTTACCGGTAGACTACCATTCTTTTTAAAATGTGCTTCAGCACCTTTTACATGGGTAAATACTTGTCCCTTATCATCAGCAGTACCTCGGCCATAAAGTTTACCATCTCTTACAGTTGGTTCAAATGGTGGAGATTCCCACAAATTGATTGGGTCTTCTGGTTGTACGTCATAATGTCCATATATAAGGACTGTTGGAGCATCTGTCCCTGCACCTAACCATTCTGCATAAACAATAGGGTGACCAGAAGTTTCAATTACTTCAACTGTCTCGAATCCAGAACTTATAATATTATCCTTCAACCAATTAGCACAGTCCAATACGTCTTTTTTATTTCTTTCTCTTGTTGAAACAGATGGAAATTTTAAGAATTCAACCAATTCATCTAAAAATTTATCATTGTTATTATCTATATATCCCAATACTTCTTTCATCTTAT
>JBFHKR010000024.1:0-26064 GCA_041595255.1 Chlorobiota bacterium | reverse complement strand
CTTTGTAGCAGCGAATTTGAAATTATTAGCCCAAATACTAAGAGAATGATTTATTCAACGATCGCAAATAATTATACTTTTAATAATATAAAGAGGAGATTAGAAATGAGAAAGAATAACAATAACCGAAAGCTACCTATATTGTATGCTATAATGACTACGATTATCCTATCGACAATGATGATAATTGGTACAAATAATACTTACGCAGGTGATAAAACTGAAGTAACAAAACAACCAAGCTATAATGGAGATATGATGTCAACATTAGTTGAAAACATAAAATATCCTAAATCTGCATTCGAAGATGGTATAGAAGGAAGAACTATAGTTCAACTAACTATTAGTAAGGAAGGAACAATTAAAAATACATCAGTGGCACAAAGTTCGGGTAATAAGGAACTAGATGAAGAGGCAATGAGAGCCGCTGAGTTTCTGAAAGAGTGGACACCTGGAGAAAAAGACGGTAAGAAGATAGATGTAGCTGTTCAAATTCCGATAAAGTTTAAGTTACCCAAAGAAGAGTGATGGCTATATTAAAATAATAACAAAAAGATTTGTATTTTCGGAGACGTTTTCGATGTTCATGTGTCTATATAAATATGAAAACAACACAAATTAAAATACTTTTTTTCTTTTTGTCAATATCTTGTGCTTTATCGCTTGATTTTGAAATTGAGAAAATTACTCTACCTTACGATTCACTCGATTTGCAAGATATTTGTGTGTACAACGAGACTATACTATGTAGGGCAGATAACAAAGTTTATAGGTCCGAAGATGACGGTAAGACGTGGTCAATAGTTTTCGATGCACCGCATAGAATTAATCATTTCTATTCGCTCGATGCCCATACTATGTTTGTAGTTGGGGATAGCGGTATGGTCTATAGGTCTATGGATTATGGTAATAACTGGATTAACCTAAGTATAGACACTGATAAAAACCTAACCAGAATAGCCGCAAAAGATTATAGCGATTGTCTTGTTATTACCGCTAATCGCTTTGTATTTCATAAAGAAAAATTCAATACCTATTGGACTGCTTATCAAAACTATGTTCCTAAATCTAATCTTCTATCGGTTGTGTTTTCTGAAGATAAATATTTTTTTGGTGGTACTAGTAATTTCGATAGAACTAATAGATATCAAGGGGGAGGTTCTACTGATATTTATGAATTCAATACGTTTAGTTTTCAAAACGGAAATATTAATTACAATAAAGTTGAAGAAGGTGTGCGTCCACTAAGTGATTCCCTCAAATATTTCAATCTTGATAAAAGGTTATATAGTTCTGCAGTATCAGGGAACAATAATTTTCTTACATTTAGTAAAAGTTGGGATTCGCCTTTTACAAGGATGTTGGGTTTTTATATAAGTAATAATCGCTTTGTCAAACCATTTAAAATAGGAAGGGATTTGCATATTTTTATAAAGTCTGGTACAATCTATAGTTTTCCCGAAGACACTCTCGGCCCTTATAGTGAAACACTGTGGGGATTTAAACCGAATTCAATTGCACTAACTATTGGAATTACTAATGATGTAACAATGTCAAAAGATAGTCTATTTTACTTAGCTTCTAATAATTCTAATATTTATAAAGTAAAGCTAAAGGAAACAAAAACGAGCGTAGAGTATGAAGGTAAGAGTAGACTAATATCCCAGTATGGAAATATGATTCAGTTAAGTCCAGAAATAGAGGGCTATTCAGTTTATAACTATTTGGGTGAGCAGATTACAGTTTCAAATAACAAAAGCCAAGTTAATCTTAAGAAAGGTATTTATATATTAGTCTATAGATATAGAAACCGTAATTACTCTAAGAAAATAATGGTAGGGTACTAGTATGAAGTTAGTATTTATTCTTGTATTATTTTCATTTTATATGTCACAATCGCAGAATTTGCCAGTACTTGATGGATTAGTTACTATAGACACAAATACTACATGGACTCAACAAGATGGCTATGAGTCTAGTAACTTTAAGGTCGATGGAGTTGAATATTTTAAAAAAATAGATACATCTTTTTTTATAAAATATAGAAACAAGGGTTATTATCTAAGCCAAGATGGCTCAGGTTACAAAATAGTTGATATGCCTATTATAAATCGATATAAACCTGCTGCTTGGGATGTACCTTATGACGATATTAATAAAATTATTGGGTTTGAATTTGATGATTCAAATGGGAATTCAAATTATCATGTAACATCAAAAACTGATAATAAGATAGATACAATAGCTTTAAGAATTAACGATCCAGGTCATTACCCTTCAATACATACAGGTGGAGAAAGTAAAATATATTTAGTAGCATATAAAGACAACAATGTCATTCTTTATGCGGATTATTTTTATGTGAACGAAGCTTATAAAAATAAAAGATATTCTTGCTTCATGTTAAACACATTAACTGATTCAATAAAATCATTATCAGAAATAATACTACCTAATGCCCATATAAGTACTTCGCAAAAGTATATTATGAGCTACAACCCTAATAAAGTTGAAGAGTACTATAACAATTTTGATAATCCAGATTCATACAATATTTATAATCTAAGTGATCAAATTAATCCAAAATCTTTTTTTAGATATGCTCTCCGTAACATGGAACTGGCTCAACACTCGAGTTTTATAATAAATGATTCACTAGCATTTGCATTGACTTACGATACGCTTCGAGTGTATAACTTTCATACATCAACACCTATCAAATCATATTATGTACCTGATAAAAAGTTCTTCGGTGGTTACTTTTATGATGAGCCGTCTAGATCGGTAATCTTTAATTATGCTGGAATTAAGGATAATAAGTCCTATAATAGTGTTATTCATCTTCCATCACTTAATATAATCAGAGATACTCTCAACGATAAACCATATCTAGGAAGAATACTCACGAAATTAGATGATGGGAAATACCTTTCACATGGATCAGGTGGTTACCTTTATAGATTCGATTTAGATTTAGGATTGGACTATGCCAAAGCAGATTTCACGAGTGAGTTAATAGAAAAAAATACATTTAAATTTATAGATAATTCAAAAGGGCCAATAGTCAAATGGTTGTGGGATTTTGGTGATGGAAATAAATCTAACGAACGCAATCTTGAGTATAAGTATGTAAAAAGTGGCAGTTACTCCGTTTCATTAGTGGTTGAAAATGAATTTGGTACAAAGGATACAATTGTAACTAAAGTTGAAGCAAAAGATGCGTTGAGCGCTTTTTATACAGCTGACATTCTAGGTGGTAAAGCTCCACTGACTGTTAGTTTCATGAACCGATCATTTGGGGAAGCTGTAAAGTATATTTGGAATTTCGGCGATGGAAAATCTTCAATGGAGGAAAACCCTACGCATACTTACACATCATCTGGTACTTACAGTGTATCGCTTACAGTAATAGATGCAAATGGTAAATTTGATATAAAGCTGATAGATGAATTGATTTTCGTAAAATAAGATACTCAGTATTACCACACCTAGATTCTTCAGTCGCTACTCTCCCTCAGAATGATGGGTTTACAAACTACTATATGGGTTAAATATGAGATTCTTTATCCTCATAAATACTTCAAACATAAAAAAAGCTCTACCTTTTGAGTAGAGCTTTTTCTCGTTCGTCGGGGTGGCAGGATTTGAACCTGCGGCCCCTTGGTCCCAAACCAAGTGCGCTAACCGGACTGCGCCACACCCCGAACGGGTAATTATATTTCTGTCTTCTGTAAAAAAGATAGGCACAAAATTGATAATTCTTTGATTAATTACCAAATTTATTTTTAATACAACTGCATTTATTTTAATTTGAGATTAATACAAGCATATTTCTACAATACTATGAAACTAACTAAAAACGAAGAAGATTACCTTAAAGCTCTATTTAATTTAACTATAGAACGCGATGGAGATAAGGCCGGTACTAACCAACTAGCAGAGCACCTAGGGTTTTCTCCTGCCTCAGTCAATGGTATGCTCAAGAAGTTAAAGACCAAAGGGCTTGTATCCTATAAGAAGTATGGTAAACTCGAATTGACTGATGAGGGAAATTCTATAGCTTTACAACTTATACGTAAGCATAGACTTTGGGAGACTTTCCTCTACAAATGTATGAATTTTGGTTGGGATGAAGTTCACGTAGTAGCAGAGCAACTAGAGCACATAGAATCAGATAAGTTAATTAGTGAGTTGGACAGATTCTTAGGATTCCCAAGTACTGATCCGCATGGAGCTATTATACCAGATAAGAATGGTGACTATACTGAAAAACCAAAGCAAACACTTAACGAATTGGACGAGGGCGCTATATGTAGGATTGTTGCAGTCAAAGATAGCTCGGTTGAGTTCCTAAAATATGTTACTAAGATTGGTTTGGAGCTAAGCAGTAAGATAAAAATAATAGAAAGACGTGAATTTGACGAATCTTCACTTATCGAATTCAATGAAAGACAGCTTTCGGTATCTAAGAAATTCTGCGAGAATATATTCGTAGAGCAATTAACAAAAAAATAAAATCAATAACTAAGATAGAAAATGATAAAAAAATCTCTAATAGACTTACTTTTCAAAGGATTCTCGATTGTAAGATGGAATGATAAATTAAGACCAATAGACCTAATCCAGATAGATAAGCATTCGCACAAGATGATGATTGCTTACTGCTTTGCTAAGTACGAAGAAGAAGCTGGAAAAGAGTTCGTTTGGAACGACATAATCAAAGGCGGTATATTTGAGCTTATTAGGCGTAATGTAATTAGTGATATACAATCACCTGTCTTCAAAGAGATTAGTAAGAATAAGACTTTGGTTAAAAAGCTGAACTTTATGATCTACAAAGAGGTTGAAGGTAAGTTTAGTAATGATGAGATAAAAGAAGAGTTCAAATCGTATATGACTGAAGATGATTATATTCATCCATATAGCCAGAAAATACTCGATGCTGCGCACATATATTCGACTTACTATGAGTTCCTGATAGTCCGCAATGCGAATCCTGAGGGCTATAAAATAGATCATATCCACAAAGAATTAGTCAACGAAATAGAAAAATATAGTGATTTGGTTGGTATTCAAAATATACTCAACAAACAGAAAATTAAGAATTTTGTAGAGTTAACGGGCGAACTTCGCTATCAAGTTCGTTGGGGACATCTGCCACGCATACCTAATACCTCTGTATTGGGGCATACAATGCTCGTGGCTTGTCTTTCTTATTTCTTGACTAAAGCAATACCTAATGTGGCTGACAAACGCATATACAACAATTTCTGGGGTGGTATATTCCACGATTTACCAGAAGTAGTAACCAGAGATATTATAAAACCTGTTAAACGGTCCGTACCTGGGATGCAAGAAGAGATAAAGCGTATAGAGGAAATGCTAGCTGACCAAGAGATATTCCCACAGCTAGAAACTCAATGGATTGATGAAATGAAGTTCTTCACCCGTGACGAGTTCTGTGCTAAGATAAATAATGGAGAGATAGTAGAGCAAGACGAAATAAACCAAAAATATAATAACAACGAATATAATCCTTACGATGGTACATTGCTCAAAGTGGCTGATGATTTCGCGGCATTCCTAGAAGCGCGAAACTCCATCGACTATGGTATTCGCTCAAAAGAGTTAGAAGAAGCTGCTAGTGGGATAACCCGAAAATATGCGAATAAGACTATAGCTGGAGTGCCTGTATATCAGCTTTTTGATGAATATTTGGAGAAATAAATGGATCCGAAAATTAAGAATATAGCGATGTTCGTATTGATGGGAGTAGGTTGCTTTTTCTTCTTTCTTTACTTCGTTAACCTTGATTGGTACTATGCTCTAGGGGTTACTTTATTGTATATGTATTTGTTGTATAGATCATACAAACGCAAAGAGCAGATATTGGCAGAAGGTGAAAGTGAAACCGAATAGTAAATCATTACTCTTCATGACGCTAATATCTATTCCGGCTATACTATTGCTCTACTTTGTAGCTGAGTGGAGTATCTGGCAAATAGCAGTAATTTTTGCTATTCAAACTATTTATTATTACTATATATTTAGAAAGCAAGAACTTGAACAGGAAAAAGAATAAACCTTGCAATCCAAAAATCAGAAAAAAAAAGAGCTACCTAAATAAGTAGCTCTTCTTTAATTCTATCTTTCGTATAATATTACTTAGTAGGATTAACCGTGATTAAATCCACATCAAATATTAATACTTCGTTCGGGCCAATAGCTCCAGAACCTTGAGCACCATAAGCTAATGCCGGAGGAATAAAGAATCTTACTTTACCACCTTCTTTCATCAACTGAAGTCCTTCAGTCCAACCTGGAATTACACCATTAAGAGGGAAAGTAATAGGCTCGCCTCTTTGTACAGAACTATCAAATACAGAACCGTCAATTAGTGTACCGTGATAGTGTACTTCTACTTTGTCAGTAGCTAATGGACTTTTGCCAGTACCTTCTTTCAATACTTTGTATTGCAAACCACTAGCCGTAGTTTTTACGCCTTCTTTTGTTTTATTAGCTGCTAAGAATTCTTCTGCTTTTTTAATATTGTTAGAAGCAGCTTCTTGTTGCTTTTTCATTCTTTTTTCTTGGATTTCTGATTGCAATGTCATTAGAACAGTTTGTATTTGTTCGTCTGTTAACTTTGAAGTTTCCTTGAATGAATCATCGATTCCTTGTTTGATAACAGCTGTATTCAACATTAAGTCATCAGTCTTTAGGTTTTTACCCCATTGAGTTCCGATAGCATAAGCTAGTGAATCCTGCTTAGTTTTCAATTCTACTTGACCGTTCATATCACTGCAAGCTAGAGATAAAAACACAAGCCCAATTACTAGTAGGTTAATTATTTTCATAAATATTCCTTTAAGATTTAATAAAATGTTATTTTCATTTTTTACAAGTTACAAACTTACATAAATAATGTCTTTTAACTAAAAAAGATTACAAATGAATAAAATATCTTCGATAAAAGTGAACAAAAAATATAATATTGCCGTAATAACTACAAACTGGAACGAAATTATTACAGAAAAGTTACTTTCGGGTTGTATAGAAGCTCTTAATAAACATGGAATTACAGACGAGAATATTACTGTGGTTACTGTTGATGGGGCTTATGAGATAGCCCTAACATGCAATGCTTTAGCTAAGACCCAAAAGTACAATGGTATAGTGGCTCTAGGTTGTGTGATAAGAGGTGAAACTCCGCATTTCGATTTCGTTGCTGGTGATTGCTCACGTGGTATCACGGACACTATGTTAGAAACAGGGATACCCATAGGATTTGGCTTACTTACTACTGACACCTCAGAGCAAGCTTTTGCACGAGCAGGAGGCGCCAAAGGTAATAAGGGTTACGAATCGGCAGAGACTACATTGAATATGATTACGATTTTAGAACAAATAAAAGGTCAGTAATATAATTAATTGTTACTAAGGTTTAGAAAATAATAAAATGAGTGGTTGAATAATGTTCAAAATAATAACATTACTAATTGTTTCCTTATGTACAATTAACCTTTTTTCTCAAGAGATACAGCTCACAAATTGGGAGGCTTATACTTCAATGTATAATGTTAACTCCTTGCACCAAGATGGGAATAAAATATATGCAGCCACTAGTGGCGGTGTTTATTTCGCAGATCTCAATACCAATAGTATAGAACAATTCACAAATGTAACTGGTCTTAGTAGGATAGAAGCCAGATTTATAACTCACCAAATTGAGTCAGATAAAGTCTTCGTTGGGTATAATGATGGAGTTTTTGATATTTACGAAAATGGTAATTGGAAAGCTATATATGATATACAAAATGCCGGCTTCGTAAAGGCATACATTAATGAAATATTACCTGATGGTGATAAGCTTTATATATCTGGAGGCTTTGGTCTCGTAGTATTCAACCACAAAGAAAATGTTACTATAGAAGATGTAAAACGATTCGGTGACCTTAATATAGGTACTGAAGCTAGAACTATCAAGATTCACGATAACAAGATATGGCTCGCTACTTCTGCTGGTGTTGTTTATGCTGATTTGGACAATAGCTTAGCTAATAGGAGTGATTGGAAATCAATAATTCCCTCAGAACCCTTTCATGATGCAGATATACTAGATATAGAATGGGTCAATGACTCACTTTATGCTACATCTGGAGACCGAATATATAGTTGGGATGGTGAGAGTTTGAAGTCCGTTTTTGAATATCCAACGAAAGATATTTTTGGTCTTGACGAGAAAAATGGGACACTTTACTTTTTCCGTGAAAAAGATATACGTGACTATCCTAAAGATGTACGTTTGACGAAAGTAGATTTCCCTATAAATGAAATGCAATTTGCATTGAATAGTGATGATGTTTACCTTGCTACAAAGTCGGGGCTGAAAATAGCTAAACAAGACACTACACTCTCTATAGAGCCAAACTCTCCTTTGTCCAATGGTATTGCTCATATCCATGTTACTAAAGAAGGTTCACTATGGATAGGTACAGGTAATTTTACAGGTAATGGTGTTATGAGTTTTAGAAACGGAGTTTGGGACTATTATAATAGAAGCACAAATCCCGAATTCGAAGCTAATAGTGTAATAAATGTTAATGAACTAAAGGATGGTACTATAACTGCTAGTACTTATGGCGGAGGATTGTATCTGATACCACCCGGAGATAATGTAACTATCGAGAATATTACTGCCAAAAATAGTCCTTTAATCGGTACAGGAGGTACAGGCAACTTCGTAATAACAGGTGATGTGTTCGATGACGAATTCGGAAATTTGTGGATAGTTAACTGGGGTAATAGTGGTTCTGGACCTTTGTTCGTGATTAGAACACCAAGTGGTAATTACGAAACTCTATTTAATTGTGCTGGTTCTACTAGAAGAGTAATGTACAAAACAGCAATTGATTTCAATGGTACTAAATGGATTGCTTCGGCTGGAACGGATGTGACATTTTCTGGTACAGAAGTAGCCGTTGGTTTAGCTTATTACAATGAGATGAGAACTTTGTCTGATAAATCAGATGATGTTTGTGGTATGTTCACAGTTAATAACTCAAGTATAATAAGTAACAACCAACAAGCATTAGCTTTTGATAAACAAGGGACTTTATGGATTGGTACTATTGGTGGTGTTAATAGAATTATAAACCCATCAGCCGTTATGAATAATGGAACTCCAATTTTCGTTAATATCAGGTCTCTAGCTAATACTAACGTAAGGGAAATAGTTGTCGATGCTCTTGATAATAAATGGATAGCTACTGCTAATGGATTGATAGTAATTGACCCAGATGGTGAGAATGTATTACTTACTATCACGACTGACAATAGCCCATTACCTACTAATAATTTATATGCATTAGCTTATGATGAAAATTCTGGAAAAATGTATATTGGTACAGATAAGGGGTTGTATAGTGTTCAAACAAATGCTGTGAAACCAATTGCAGAATATGACCTGAAAGTATATCCACAACCATTCGATACTAAAAAGAATAAACTCATGACTATAGAAGGATTAGCTGAAAATTCTGATTTACGTATAGTTACTGTTAATGGTGAATTAGTCAGAGCTTTGAAAGTTAATAGCAGAAAAACTACTTGGGATGGTAAAAACGAAAGAGGTGAGGATGCATCGCCTGGTGTATATTTACTCTATGCTGTGTCATCTACTACTGAAAGTACTCAAGTAATAAAGTTTGCAATTGTCAATAAGTAAAGATTATTGTGCTAGTACTATTACGGCTTTGAGTATTTCATTTTCACCCGAATCTTGATCAGTTGCCTCTATCATTACTACATAAGGGCCAATGGGTAATACTATATTATTTTCATTTCGGCCATTCCAATTAAGAGTTCCTTTGCTTGATACAAATTTTGATTTAGTCAGACTCACAGCAAGAGTACCATTTGGATAGTATATATCACAGTCTAGTAGAGCGTTTTCAAATGGTAATTGGTATTCGATTAATACGTATGGTTTTGATATTGAGGTTGGTGAAAATGGGTTTGGTACTATATTTATTTCCTTGTCGGAAGTAGCGTTTTTGCTATAACTATTTATAGCTAATAAAGTAGAACCGTCTATATTTGTGCATGTTTTCCAATTATTACCATCTGAGGATATCAATGAAGGTCTAATTTTCTCAAGACTTATGTTTTTAGTCGAACTTAAGTAGCTTTCGTGCCAAGAGTCGAAATACTCAATAGAGTCTATCAGAAGCTTGTTTTCGTTGTATATATTTATAATATCTGAACTATTGTTAAGACTAAATTTCTTTTTAGTAAAAAGAATTCTATCCCATTTTGATTCCTCTACGTATTCATATACAAGCTCATCGCATACTATAATAGCATAGTCGCCTGGCTTAAGGTTGATATTAGTAACTATTTGGTTATATCGATTATTCTTCAAATCCAATTCATCTGCCAAATGCCAATTTGATATTTGTACATCTAAAGATGAGTTATTATACAATTCAATAAATTCGAAATTTTTATCATCTATATCATACATTATTTCATTTATCAAAACATCTCCAAATTGGGTTGTCTTGGGTATGAATATAGAGAAATCATTATTTCTTAAATTTATATCCTCATCTGATTGTATAAAGACTTTTAATTTGTCTTCTACTTTTGGGGTATATTCTATGATGCTAAAGTCTATAAATATCTCAATATCCGAAGCTGGAGGTAATGCATCAAGCGAAAAATCATCAATAAGAATATCATTTACTAGTATATCGATTTTACTTTTGAGAGATTCTATATTCCCTTTATTTTCTATTATTAATTGTATCCCTCCAGGGGCTAATGTGGCGTCAATCAAAGCTAGGTCATAGTAAGCAGCTATACTATTTATTTTAGTTGGTGTACCCGCTGCTACACAAGCGCCCCAGTTAGTCTGCGAATTGCTCAAATCATAGTATTTTCTCCTTTCTAAACTCTTTCCTTTTTCTCCCCATTTAGAATCATACTGTACAGAATCTAAAGTAACTCCATTATTAGCAATTAGTACCAAATCATCAGTATTGTTGAAAGTAGGTAAATCAGATTCTATTACTAAACTAGAGTCGATATCGTAAATCTGTAGTAATTGGCTTTTTTTCTCAGTGATCACTATGAAACCGTAAGGGGGGATTTGTAGAGTTATAGGGTCGGTAGTAGTAGCATTGTCAGTAACAGTGAAATTTTCTACAATAATCTCATCAGAACTTATATTATATAGCTCTATCCACTCTGGCTCAGGCAAAGTCGGTGCAAATTGAATCTCGTTGATTACTACACTGCTATAAAGCTGAGCAGCGAAAAGAAACACTATGTATGTAGATAAATTCTTGATAGTTCCTCGATGTCCGAATTTTCAACGAGTAAATTTAATAAAAATTCTAAATTTTTGCTATCATTATTATCAAACCTAGATAAAATTGGACTGTCTATATCAAGTACACCGTATAGTTTACCGTCTTTGATAAGTGGTATTACAATCTCAGATTTGGATTCGGCATCACAAGCAATATGACCTGGAAATTCTTCTACATTATCTACAACAATCGTTTGATTATTTGCGAAAGAAGTTCCACAAACTCCCTTACCTAATTGCAATCTAACACATGCAGGTTTACCTTGGAATGGGCCTAATAGTAGCTCTTTCCCTGTGAAGATATAGAACCCAACCCAATTAACATTTTCCAAAGAATTAAACAACAGAGCCGAGAAATTGGCAAAATTTGTGATTACATTAGTTTCACCCTCTAGCACATGGGGTAATTGTTTTATTAGCAAGTCGTACATTATTCTTAGATTGACATTATGAATGAATACATTTTCAAAAATAAGAAATTTGATCTAGCTATTTGTCTAAATGGTGAGATACCTAGTAAAGAAATATTTGATTTGCTCGAAGGTATCCCACTTATAGCTGCCGATGGAGCTTACAATTCGCTAAATATAATGGATATACACCCTTTGGCTATAGTAGGTGACATGGATTCTGTAGATTGTATGCATGATGATACACAGACACAATTTATAAAAATCGAAAGTCAAGAAACGAATGATTTTGAAAAGTGTATTCAGTATATAATCGGAAAAGAATATAAGAATATTCTGATTATTGGGTTCACAGGCGGGTTGCTAGAGCATACGATGAATAATACAAGTGTACTCATGAAATATAATTCACAATTTGATTTTACTATTTACCACCAAGGTAGGTATTCTTTTCTTGTCGAAAATTCCTCGTCTTTCGAGGTCAATGAAAAGGAATTAGTTTCTCTCATACCCTATCCAAAAGCAAAACTCACTACCAAGAATTTGAAGTGGGAATTATCTCAAGATTACCTAGAGCTAGGTACACGAGAAGGTGCTAGAAATATAGCCCAAACGGATAGATTTACTATTGAAATTCATTCAGGTAAATGCTTTGTTTTTATTGACTCTCGTCTTCCTCTTTGCCCTGAGAAAATAAAGTAGAATCATCCGAAGGAGAAGTTAATTCGTCACCCATTAACTTCACGGTTGCCATCTCATTAGTTAGCTGATGATAGAATAATATTTCTAATAGAGCATCGTACGATTTTTCCATTTCATCATTCCACGCATAAAATATTTCCCCTTCTCTTGGATCATATTCTTCGTTCGGTTTATCTGTTACTCTTTTAGTCCCATGCAAAGAATCTGATTCGAACAACCTAAGTATTCTAACCAAATCCTCTGGTTCTTCTTCGTGCCTAGTTACCCATGAGCCAAGTATAAGTGGTATAGAGTACGAATCAAACCAATCTTCAGTTATATCTAAGGCTGTGTCATCTACAAAATTCTTTTTCCAAAGTATTGCAGAATCGAAGTCTTCCAATATCTCATCTTTCTTGTCTGATTTGGTTTCTACCAAATCAACTATGATGCTATATCTTTCTGCTAATAATATTTTACCAATTGCGGTGATAAAGTCTTTAGGGTTCGGAGTGCCGCAACTTGTTATAGTCTTTAAACCAGGTTTAAAAAATGTAGATGCTATACGACTATATCCACTAACAGCATATATATTAGCTGGTACTATTCTATAATCAGATATTCTAGTACCTCTACCATAATCCATAGGTGTCAAAAATGCGACATCTACTCGATTATTTTCAAATAACTTAGCGACTTCTCTCTCATTTGTTCGGATTAGCGATATACCAAACTCCTTGCATACTGTATCGGCGTTGAAGAATAGCTCTCTGTATATAGGATTATCAGGAATTGCGATTTTTATTTTCATAATTGTAACTATTTTGTATATATTAGTGTTAGTGTATTAGGAATTTGGAGTAAAGAAATTAAAAAAAGTTCTTAAAGCTTCGAATAATACAATCCCTGTGCTGACGCTTACATTTAGCGAATGTTTTACGCCAAACATAGGTATTTCTATAGCTCCGTCGCACTGCTCTAACACATCGTCACTGATACCGGTTAGTTCATTGCCTACTACTATAGATAAAGGAAATTCAGTTTTTTGGATAGTTGTATAGCTTCTTGCTTTATCGGTTAACTCTAACGCAAGTACTGTATGTCCGTTCGATTGTGCTTCTTTGACAGCGTCTAAAGTCTTTTCGAAGTACTTCCAAGGTACAGATTTTTCTGCGTCTAGAGCAGTTTTAGAAATTTCTTCTCTTGGTGGACAAGGTGACATACCACAAAGAGCTATTTGGCTAACAAGAGCAGAATCGCAGGTTCTGAATATTGAACCAACATTGTAGATAGAGCGAACATTATCTACAATAATACTGATAGGAAACCTGTCTGAATTAATTGCTTGTTCGATAGTTTTCCGTTCATTAAGTAGTTCTTCGTACGTTAATTTTTTCATAATATAATTATAATTGAAAATGAAAGTCATTACAAAGCTAACAGTTTTTATCGTTATTGCCCTAATCTCTATCTCAGGACAAATATTTGCACAATCAGGAATTGATAATGCTGGTAGAGAATTTTATTTTGCTTTTATGCCTAATTGGCATGCGGATAACGAATCAGACGCATTATACGTTTTCGTTTCAAGTAGAGTAGCAACAAAAGGTAAAATAGAATTTACGAGCAGATTTGGTGTTACTTCAAGTGTCAATTTTACCATTAATAACCCTAATCAAGTAGAGACTATATCTTTTGAGCCTTCTAACTATGAGTTATTAGGTCAGAACAACTCTGGTAGAATACTTAATAGTGGAGGAGATGCTGAGCAAATTCGCCAAACAACGTTCCATTTAACTTCTGACGATGATGTAACTGTAGTTATTCATAATGAAGCACGATATACTAGTGATGCTTGTTTGGTTTATCCGGTCGATGCTCTTGGTAAAAATTATTTCGTATTTTCATATGAATCCAATTTTTATTCAGATGCATTTCAAAATCAAAATACACCTTCACAATTTATAGTTGTAGGTACTGAAGACAATACAAACATAACAATCGAGCCTACTACTGAGACTCTTCGCAATGGTAAAGATACACAGAACATTGTATTAAATCGTGGTGATGTTTACCTTGTACAAGCAAATGTTTCTAATAGTTTTGTGACAGATCCTAAATCTGATTTGACTGGAACCCGAGTTAAATCTGATAAAAAAGTAGCCGTATTTGGTGGACATCAACGAGCAAATATCCCATTTACAGAGTATGCTTCTAGAGATTACTTATTATCGCAGATGATACCGTTAGAGGCGTGGGGTAGAGATGTATTTATAGTTCCTTTCTTCCAACCGGGAGATATAGATAACAAAGATAACGATATAACTAAGATAACTGTAGCATACGATGATACTCAGATCTATTTTGCAGGTGTCCCTTTTCAAAAGTTAAATAGGGGAGAGAAAATAACTCAACCCATAATCGAACCGATATTTGTAAGCGCAGATAAGCCAATTAGAGCTTCGCTTTATAAAAAATCGAGTCAAGCGACTAATTCCCAAAATGGTTCTATCAACTCTAGTGATCCTTTCATGGTACTATTTCCACCTAAAAGTCAATTTCTTAGAGAGTACAAGTTTTTAAATGTAAATTTACCCCAAAATTATAATCAACATTATGTGAATATTATAGTCCCTACAGTTTCTCGAAATAGTTTAAGATTAGATAACAACCCCGTTGTTGGTACTTTTATACCAATCAAAGGAATTGAATATTCTTATGCAAATATCCGTGTAAGCGGTGGTTCACATTTTATAACTGCAGATACAAATTTTGGAATATGTGTTTATGGTTACGGGCAAACTAATTCGTATGGATACGTAGGCGGACTTGGTTTAGAAGAGTTAGATTGGACACCTCCTGAATTCGCTAGCTCACCTTTAGATTGTGACAAGTTGGATTTCTCTTATACGGAGTTAAACAGAAAGGATAGTGGGCTCGATTCGGTTATTGTTTCTGAGATATTTAATTTGAATTATTTTGTAAATGATTCATCAAAATCCAATTACTCGGCTCGAATCGAATTGAAAGACAAATATCAAGATGGATATCTAAACGTTTATGCTGTAGATTCATCGGGTTCAGTAAAAAGGGATACTTCTATTATTGAAGGATTTACATTTACTCTTAGTCAAAATGATATCTATGAGTTCACTAGTTCGCAAGATACTGTCAGATTTGATACTACTCAATGCAAGACGCTGATAATTACCAACTATGGTATAGTTCCCAAAGATATAAGCAAACTTAGATTGAAAAACGGTTCAAAATTAGAATTAGATAATAATAATACGATATTGCAACCAGGACAATCGGCAGAAATTTATGTTTGTTTTGTTTCTGGATTCGAACCAGGTTGGTTCTCAGATACTCTTTCTCTAGAATTTGGTTGTTATACCGAAGATTTAGGTTCGGTGGCGTTTTATCTAAGACCAGATAACGATAAACCTACTGCTATTACAGTTGCCAGAGACTGTGGTGACGCTTTGCTCTCCGCAAATGAATTGATTGAGACAGATTATGGTTTTGGAGATTATGAATTGGTTAGCTCAGATAATCTAGAAGTTAATCTTGAGGTTAAAAATGAGCGAGAAATATCTTTATATCTTTCGTTAATTGATAAAAACAAAGATGGGCAATATGAAATAAGATTTCAAGATAGAGCAGGTAATGATACTATTGTCTCAGGTATAATCCAAGGGTTTACTGCGTCGTTTGTCAGTGATTTGGCTGGTGATTTGATATCTTATAATTTGCAGACAATCGGTAGCTCTAAGTGTATGGATATAATGATTGAAAATTATGGACTATTGCCAATTACTTTGGAAAGAATCGAAGTATCTAAAAAATTGAATTTCTTTATACCACAATCCCAACTGCCATTCATCATACCAGCAGACACTGCACTGCCATTCAAAGTTTGTTTCTTCGGTGATGCTCCGAGTCAAGAGTTGTTAAACGATGAAATGAAAATGGTTTTCAATTGTGATGAGAAGATTATAAAATTGGATGGTGAAGCAAAGGAGATAATAATCAATGCAAATTCGAAATGCGACTATGAATTAGTTATATCAATCAATGAAGTTCCAAAGTCACTTTCTATAGATAATATATACCCTAACCCGGTTGTAGATGGTTTGTCTATGCAGCTAAGCGTTGATAGAGATAGACCTATGAAAATTATTCTGATTAACGAGTTGGGCATTAACTTTGAGATGATGGATGAGCCAATTGGTCAAGGTGTTTATGATTTCAAATTAGATTTATCTAGTGTACCTACTGGTGCTTATATACTTCAAATTATTTCAGAAGAAAAACGTTTATCGCAAAAAGTAATAATCTCAAAGTGAGAATAATTGCTTAATTTGCTAGGTTTGTGTAACTAAGAATGCAATTCTTCGTTATTTAATTACAATATCAAAATTTATATGAAAGGAAATAGTTCTATAATGAAAAAAACTATACTTGTTTTAAGCTTAGTGTCCGTTGGGGCATTTCTAGGTATATTCATCAACACCGCCGTTTCAGGTGATAATATATACGAGCAACTCAAAAAATTCCAATATGTTTACAATGTAGCTTACCGTAATTATGTAGAAGAAAAAACTCCAGAGGAGTTGAATGAAGCTGCCATTAAAGGGCTATTAGGTGGTTTGGATGTTCACTCGGTATATATAGATAAAGAAGAAATGGAGAAGGTCTCTGAGAATTTCTCAGGAGAATTCGAGGGAATTGGAATCGAATTTGACATGGTAGATGATACTATTATCGTAGTATCTCCTATCAAGGGTGGTCCAAGTGAAGAACTAGGTATAATGGCTGGTGACAAGATAGTCAAAATAGATGGTGAAGATGCTGTTGGTATGAACCGTTCGGAAGTTCCTAAAAAGCTGAAAGGCCCGAAAGGAACAAAAGTAGCTGTTGATATAAAAAGAGAAGGGCAGAAAAAGCTAATACATTTTGATATTATCAGAGATAAAATACCTATAGAGACAGTAGATGCTAATTATATGATAGATGACGAAATAGGGTATGTCACTATCAATAGATTTGCTGCCAATACTCACGCAGAGATGATAAAAGCAGTGAACGAATTGAAAGCACAAGGTATGAAAAAGTTAATTCTAGATTTGCGAGGTAACCCAGGTGGTTATCTAACTCAAGCATTTTATATGGCTGATGAATTCCTAAAAGGTGGTGATACTATAGTATATACCGAAGGTAGATTGCCAGAGTTCAATGAGATGTTCGAATCATCAGAGCGTGGTTCACTGAAAGATATACCTCTTATAGTTATGGTTGATGCAGGTAGTGCATCAGCAAGCGAAATCGTATCGGGTGCAATACAAGATTTGGATAGAGGACTAATAGTTGGCGAGACTTCTTATGGTAAGGGTCTAGTACAAAGACAATATGATTTGGGTGATGGTAGTGCATTCAGATTGACAATATCATATTATTATACACCATCAGGTAGATCTATACAAAGACCTTTCAAAGATAAAGATGAATATCGAAACTTAGTGGGTAGATTAGAACTAGATGAAGGTGCAAATCTGCAACACAGTTTAGAATCAATAAGCAAAGAGAAAGGTAAAGACAAAATAAATATGGATTCGATACCGATTTTCTATACTCGTAAAGGTAGAAAAGTCCTCGGTGGTGGAGGTATAACACCTGATTATATAGTGAAAAGAGATACTAATAGATTGACAGAAACAGTAGTAGATATGCGAATGAAAAGAATATTCTACGATTTCACTTACGAGTTTTTGAGAGGTGAAGCTGGTACCAAATTCAAAGCTAAATACGAGAACAATTTCAATGATTTCTTTAAGAATTTTGAAATCACTGACGCTATGGTAAAACGAGCAGTAGAGATTTCTAAAGCTAAAGAAATAGATGTAAAAGACGAAGATATTGAAAAAGATAAAGAGTTTCTGAAAGTAGCACTAAAAGCAACTATAGCTAAAATAGTTTGGGACAGTAACAAACAAATGCAAGTTTCAAGCGTATTAGATAGACAGCTAAAGAAAGCTAAAACATTATTTAACGAAGCTATCAAAATATCGAGTTTGAAGTAACAAACAAAAACAAAATATATTTAACTTGCGGCTTCCAAATTTTGCGAAGCCGTTTTTTATTTGAAAACTTAGGAAAAAGAATATGAAAAAGATAATAATCACTTTACTGATACTTGTGACTCTTCCGTTTAGCTCATTTGCTGGACCAAAAGAGATAATGCAAGTAGGCGAAAAACTGAAATACGAAGTTTCATTCTTAGGAGTAAAACTTGGTACTATAGAGATGAGTACTACTGGTACTGAAACTTACAATGGTAAGAAAGTATTTTTAGTACAAGCTGATATTAAGACTTACGATGGAATACCTTTCGTTGATCTCAAAGCTACTTTCAATGCGTGGTTTGACCAATCAATGAACCACTCTCACAAGTTTACATCCAATATGAAAAAAGATGATAAAACTTGGGAATACCAACAGCTATTGATGGATTACGACAAGATGAAGCTCAATCTAAAAATATGGGAAAATAAAAATTTAGTAGATGAGCAAAACATAGATTTGAAAGCTAAAATCAATGATGGTTCATCATTATTCTTTTTAGCTAGACAATATACTAGTTTGAAAAGATCTATTAAAGTTCCTACAGTAATTGATGGTCAATTATTTGACACTAAGTTAAATTTTAGAGACAAAACCGAAAATGTAGAGATAGATAAAGTTAATTATCCTATTAAAACTAAATACTTCGATGGACAAGCTGATTGGGAAGGACTATATGGGTTGAGCGGTAGATTCGAAGGTTGGTTCAGCGATGATGAGGCAAGCGTACCTATACTAGCTAAGATGAATGTATATGTAGGTAAAGTCAATATAGAGTTGATAGAATGGACTCGTAAAGGCTGGACACCTCCCAAAGGCATTTAATTTGTTATAGCTTGTTCTATACTATGGCACAGTATTTGTACTTTGTAATATATAAAATTGAACAAGCAATATAACTGAGAATTTAAATGGAATTTAACAAAGATTTTACAATAATAGGTATTGACGGCGGTGGTACTCACACTAGAGGTATATTACTAAGAGACGGTAAGATAGTAGCGGAATCAAAGGCAGGAAGCACTAGAATTGGTGCCGTAGGAGTTGGCGAATCATGCGAGAGAACTCTTAATGTAATATTAGATTTATGTGAACAAGCTAGTATTGAGTCTAGCGAAGTAGATGCTGTAGTTGTTGGGTTAGCTGGTGTTTGGTTAGAAGAAGAAAAACAAAGATCAGCGCGTTTGTTAAAAACCTTAGGTCGAGGACACAATTTCAATTTTAGTGACCTAATAGTAACCTCTGATGCTGAAATTGCGCTAAGGGGTGCTTTCGATGGTGGAAATGGGATTATAACTATTATCGGTACTGGTTCTATTGCACTAGGAAATCCGAATGGGCAAGATTTAGTACGATGTGGTGGATGGGGTATAGAGCTGGACGACGAAGGAAGTGGAGCTTGGATTGGTCGTGAAGGACTAACGGCTGTAGTTCGTGCTATAGACGGAAGAGGTAAAAAAACAGCCCTTACTAATATTATAGCTGATGCCTACCCAAGTATAAATATAGAACAACCAAGAACTATAGTTAAAGCATATAGCGAAGGAGCTTTCCAATATCACTCACTATCACCATTTGTAATGCAGTGTGCAGTAGATGGGGATCCAATCTGTTTAGATATTATCGATAGATCAGCAACGCATTTACTAGAGCTACCTTTAGCTTTGGTTCCTAGTTTCAAAGAGAAGCAAGTAGAAGTTGCATTGATGGGGGGTATTGTAGAAAACGATACACTATTGGCGGATAAGTTAAAAGAAAAAATCAACAAAAATAAATCACTAAAATTAGTTGATGCTAGATCTACAGCGCTTATTGGCGCGTTGTCAATGGGGTCAGAACTAATAGCTGAGATGAATTAGTTTTTCTTCTGATCTTTATTTTCTTGTGTACGCAGCCAACTTCTAACGCTAGAAGCTAGTTTACCACGAGGTGAAATTTCTAAAAATTTCTCTAGATCTACAATTGCTTTGGCATATTGCTTATTAGCTTTGTATATCAATCCTCTATTAAGTAAAGCATGTGGAGAGGCAGGTTCTATCTCTAATGCTAATGTGTAGTCTTCTAATGCTTTTTTATCATATTCCAATTTTTTATAGACATTTCCTCGTCCAATATAAGCACTTATGTATCTCTGATTAAGCGATATAGCTTTAGTATAGTCTTTTATAGCTTCTTTTAGATATCCTTTCCCTGCTTTGCAATTAGCTCTACCAGTATATGCGTTAGCTATACTTCCATCTCTAGCTATTACTTCATTATAAGACTTCAATCCATTCAAATAATCTTTTAGTGCAGTATATACATTACCTTGGTTATTATAATATACAGCATTGTTCGGGTCTAGACTAATAGCTTTACCAAAATCAGCTAAAGCTTTATCATTTTCTTTAAAACTAAAGTACAATAAACCACGTGTATTGTAAGCATCAGGATCTGAACTATTGTATTCTACAAGCTTATTGATATCCTCTAATGCACGCTCTTTTTCGTTGAATCTAGCTAACAAAATTGCTCTAGATTTGAGTGTTTCTGCATCTTCTGGTCGTAACCTTAGTACTGCTGAGTAATCCTTTACAGCATTGAGGAAATCACCTTCTGCTATATAACAAGCCGCCCTTTTTCGAAGGGCTTCTATATTATCGTGATCTATTTTCAAAGCACGCGAATAATCCATATTAGCTTCTTCGTTACTTCCAGCTTTGAAAAATAAGTCTCCTCTTATTATATATGCTTCAGTTATCCCATTATTGTGAGTCAGTGCTTCATTAATCATTTGTAGAGCTTCTACGAAATTGTTCTCTGCAGCATATATTTTTGCTTTTGCAAGATATGCAAATGAAAATGAAGAGTTCAATTTTATAGATTCATTATATAATTTGAGAGCACTCTGATATTCACCATTTTTAAAATAAAGATTACCCTTTTTGAAATAGACAAAAGAGAAAGTAGGGTTCATCTTAATACATTGATTATAATCTTCCATAGCTGCCGAAAGATTATCTAATTCATAGAAGCAATTGCCTCTTTTGTAAAAATAGAGTGAATTTTTATCATAAAGAGATATAGCTGTGTTGAAACATTCGAGTGCATTGGAGTAATTTTCTGTTTTATAGAAATTTTCTCCCTTTTCAGCCCAACTTTCGGCTTCATTTATTTCGTTTTTCTTTGTCATTTTGCGATATTATACTTTATTAGCAGCAAAAAAAATAAATTCTATATTACAATCGGCAATATCATTAAAGATATTTAAAATAATCGGATAAACCAATGGAAAAAAGTGTTCTTGTACCAATTGCTCATGGGAGTGAAGAATTAGAAACAGTAACTATAATAGATTTACTAAGACGAGCAGATATAAAAGTAACTGTAGCTGGTGAAAATGATATGGTAACTTTTTCTCGTGGGGTAAAGATTATACCTGATATTCTACTTACGGAAGTTCCAGAATATGAGAGTTTCGGTGCAATAGTCCTACCTGGAGGTAGTCAGGGGGTAGTTAGTTTTATAGAGGATGACCATTTGTTAGAAATAGTTAAGTATAATATCCGAAAGAATAATTTGATATGTGCAATATGTGCAGCTCCTTTGTTTCTAACCAATCATAATCTGATAGATGAAACAATTCGAATAACTTCGTTTCCAGATGTAAGAGAGGAACTAAATCACAAGAACTATTCTGAAGATAATGTAGTAATTAGTGGTAATTTTATAACTAGCCGAGGTGCTGGAACTGCTATTGACTTTGTATTAGAAATAATAAAAGTAATGACTAATGTAGAAACAGCAGACAGAATTGCTAGTGAAATCTGTTATAAATCTTGAAACTGAACATAAAAATATTATTTGTATTATTGATATTCTCAACCTCAGTTTATGCAACTGAGAAAAGGGGAACTGCACTAGTACTCAGTGGTGGGGGTGCTAGGGGTATGTCCCAAATCGGAGTGCTTAGAGAGTTAGAAAAGCATAATGTAAAAATAGACTATGTAGTCGGGACTAGTATAGGAGCGGTTATAGGTGGATTATATTCGGTAGGTTATACTCCTGATGAGATTGAAGAAATGATGATCAAAGCCGATTGGGATGATTTGTTAGCAGCTTCTAATTTCTATAATCGAGATAAAATGTTCATAGACCAAAAGAAGTATTATGATAGGAAACTGATAAATCTAAGATTTGACAAATTCAAGTTCCAAGTTCCTCAAGCTATTAGCAATGGCTATAAGTTCTCAGAATTCATACTAGATAAAATCTTGAGTTCAGAGTATCCGTTTATTGACGATTTTAACAAATTAAAAATCCCATTTAGAGCGGTTTCATTAGATATTGTAAAGGGGAAACCCTATGTATTCTCTAAAGGTGATATGTTGACTGCTATTAGGGCTAGTATTACTGTACCTTTGCGGTTCACAGCTGTAGAACTAGACTCGATGATATTAGTTGATGGTGGTCCAGTAGCAAATATTCCTTATGACCAAGCGATTGAAGAATTCAACCCTGAGCATATAATAGTAGTTAATACTACATCTGATATTTATACTTACAACGATTTGGATAATCCGGTTAATATTGCCGACCAGATTGTTAGTGTTATTATGAAATCTAACGAAGACATTGCTAAAGAAAAAAGTGATATATATATAGAACCAAATCTATTAGGAATTTTTAATTCAGATTTTATACAACTAGACACTATCATATCAAGAGGGGAGCAAGCAGCAAAACTTATCGACTTTGATAAACTACCAAAAGCCAATAAACTAAAGAGCAATGAAGGCGAGAGAAAATCATATGTATTAAATGATATCTCTATAGTTGGAAACATAGGGACAGATGAAAGACTTATACTATCGGAAATGAAGATTAGCAAAGGGGAAATAATAACTCCGAATGATGTATTTAATCTATGGCAAAGTATATACTCGACTGAACTTTTCAGACAAGTCAGAGTAGTTCCTCAGTTATTGGATAACAATAGATTAGATATATTAGTTGAGGTAAAAGAAAATGGGACTCAGCTTATATTATTGGGGGCGAGAGTAGATAATGAACGAAACACACAAGTCGAATTGGATTTGATAGTAGAGAATTTCCTCAAAACGGGAACTAGAACTTTACTAGGCGCTGCAGTAGGCGCTAGGAACAAAAAACTAATATGGTCTATATCAAATCCTAAAGTATTAAATCTACCTATCAATTTCAATTTTACAGCTTACTATAATAACACTCTTTATCGGACATATAGTAATGAGAATCTGGTTAAAAACAGATACACTCGTAGTCAGAATGGGGAGTATATGGTAGAGAATTATGGTTTCAACGTCGCAACGGGTACTAATTTTGATAAGTCGGGTAAATTAAACTTTGGTTTTCAGCTCGAACAGCAAAGAGCATATAATATGGAAATGGAACCCAATGAATTTAAAAACGTATCTACTTTCTTTATCCGTACGTTAATAGATAGTAAAAACAAGTCCAATTTTGCTACACAAGGTACGTTAATAGATTTGAATTTCGAATCAAATTTGCTTTCTTTAGAAAATGATGTTAATTTTTCTAAATTAGAATTTGTTTTAGATGCTTACGTAAGCCCAATTAGTGATTTTACTATCAATCCTTTTATTATGTTTGGGTTGGGTGATAAAACTACTCCTTTGGCAGAGTTTTGGGGCTTAGGTGGACAGGATATGTTTTATGGTATGCGCGAATACGAGAGAATAGGAAGACAGATATTTATATCATCATTAGAGTTCAGATATAAACTCCCGTTCGAAATATTCTTCGATACTTATGCATCGTTTAGATATGATGTAGGTGGGGTTTGGAGCGTGCCAGAGCAGATAAAATTCTCAAATTTGAGGCAAGGTATAGGAGGCAGTTTATCATTTGATACTCCCGTAGGACCTGCCAAATTTTCATTAGGAAATAGTTTCTATTTTCTAAATAACCCTGATAGAGTAATATTCGGACCTCTTTTAGGATATTTTGCAATAGGTATTAATTTATAAAAGAGTAGATTGTTATGAAGAATTTGAATTACAAAGTAATACTAACTATAGTTTTGACATCTGTAGTACTTGGGTTCGCCTATAACTATAGTGATATTAGTTCCAAAGGACTTTCCTACTTAACAGATAAAGGTCCTGCGATATCTGATTCTCTACTAGAAGCCGGATTAGCAACAAAGTCAGATGCTAATACAAAGCTAGAGGGTGGAACAATAACATACGAACAAATAAAAGCAAGAATAAATAATCCAGATTTTATTATTATAGATGCTCGAAGCCCAGAAGATTATTCGAAAGGTAGAATAGGAGAAGCTATTAATATATTTCCTTACGATGATGAATCTAAGTATTTTGAGCAGATATATACACTGGAAAGAGGTAAAAAATATCTGATATATTGTACTGGTGGTGATTGTGATTTGTCACATCATCTGGCAGAAGATATGAAAACCGCAGGGTTCGAAAATATTTTTATATATGTAGGTGGTTGGGAAGAGTGGATAACCAAATAGATGGATAATAGTACTATACATAGTGACAAATTATTAGAAAAAAAATTCGGCATAATCGGAACTGCCGAACCTATGCGTAAAGCCAAGAAGCTATTGCTCAAGGCTGCACCAACTGAGCTCTCGGTACTGATTACTGGTGAAACGGGGACCGGAAAAGAAGTGTTTGCTAAGGCACTCCACGGTTTGAGTAAAAGGAAAGGTAATAATTTTGTCAGTGTTAATTGCGGTGCTATACCAGAAACCCTACTCGAATCTGAGCTTTTCGGTCATGAAAAAGGAGCTTTTACTAGCGCTGTAGATCAAAGAATAGGTTATTTTGAAACAGCAGACAAAGGAACTATTTTCCTAGACGAAATAGGTGAAATGCCAGTCGAAACTCAAGTAAAACTCTTACGCGTTCTAGAATCAGGCGAATTTTCACGATTGGGTTCATCGGATAATAGGAAAGTTGATGTGCGTGTTATAGCTGCAACTAATCGTGAGTTAGAAGAACGTGTAGAGCAAAAACAATTCAGACAAGATCTTTATTTTAGGTTACGTTCAGTACATATCCAGCTACCTTCACTCCGAGATCACCCCGATGATATAGAGCCACTTTTTTATTACTTTGCTAATAGAACGGCTAACAATATTGGTCTAGATTTCAAAGGCATTAGTATAGAGGCACTTGAAATATTAAAAAGCCAACCTTGGGATGGGAATGTAAGAGAACTAAAGAATCTAATTGAGACTATGCTTACTTTGGAGGCGAAAGAATTTATAGAAGCTGAGAACGTTACAAAGTATATTAGACCTTCTTTACCTCGTCACACCAAATCGAGACAGACTGCCTTGGTAACTACAACACAAAGTAGTGATGATAATCCGAACCTAGAGCTAGGGATTATATTCCGTACTCTTCTTGAGATAAAAAATGATATTCAGGATTTAAAACATGAAGTTCATTTTAATTCTAT